>JBAXUN010000209.1:0-1441 GCA_037129655.1 Actinomycetes bacterium | reverse complement strand
CATCGAACCTGACCGGCCACGCACCCGATCTTGCTCGCGCGACGGCAATCGCCCATGAGATGGGCGCCCGGATTCTCGTCGACGGAGTGGCGAGGGTTCCACACCTTCCAACGAATGTGGCAGAACTTGGTGTCGACGTTCTCTCGACTTCCCCCTACAAGTGGTACGGACCGCATGCCGGTGTACTGGTTGTTCGTGACAACCTTCTGCGCGAGATCGAGCCCTACCGGGTGCGTCCAGCCGACTATGACGGCCCGCCTCGTTGGGAAACCGGAACTCCGCAAATCGAACTGCTGGCTGGTATTACCGCTGCAGCCGAATTCATGATGGAGACTCCGCTAGCCGATGAAGCGGAGAAGGAGACCCGGCTACTTGCTCGCTTGCAGGAAGGCATGCACGAGATCTCAGGTGTCACGGTGCACGCCCCTTCGGTAACGCCCGATCGAGCGCCGACAGTGATCTTCACTGTCGCCGGCCACAGCCCGGAGGCTGTCGACCGCTATCTCGCATCGAAGAAGATCGCGGTCTGGCACGGCGACAACTACGCCTGTGAATTGATTGACGCCCTTGGCCTGCGGTCAACCGGTGGCGCAGTGCGCGCGGGTATCGTCCGCTACACCACCGAGGCAGATGTCGACACGTTGCTGGCATCGCTCGTTGAACTAACGGGCGGCCACTGATCATGACTGACTTGGATTGGGCCGAGATTGCGCCGCGATTCTCCAGTGCGCGTAATTGGTGGATCGCGACCACGGGTCCGGCCGGTCCACATTCAGTACCGGTGTGGGGTGTTGCGATTGATGACACTCTTTACTTCTACGGTCAGCCCACCGCAGTTCGCAGTAAGAACCTTGCCGCAGATCCGCGACTAGTGGTTCACCTCGAGAGTGGCGACAGCGTTTTGATCCTGCACGCGGACGCTCGCTTGAGCGAGTTTCCGTTGGACGATGCGTCCGTTGTGAATGCTTATGCCAGCAAGTACGACGATCCGCTTGACGCTGAGTATCTGCCGGGTCAGCCGTCCATGGTGGGAACCCAGCTTTATTGCATCAACCCTAAGCGAGCGATTTCGTGGGAACTCGCGTCGTCGGAGAACTGGGTGAATCGGCACTGGAAGGTCAGTACCTCATGACTACTTTTCCTGACACGACGACGCAGAAGCAGCGAGATCTGAATAATTCTGCCCTCGCCGGCCCAGCGAGTCTGTGGCGCGACACAGCGCATTTACCTGCGACTGAGCCTGTCCCGCTGCCGGGCTCTGGATCGACCGACGTTGTGATCGTTGGTGGCGGCTACACAGGTTTGTGGACGGCGTACTACCTGATCAAGGCTGATCCGTCCCTTCGCATCACGATCCTCGAGCGAAATCTCATTGGCTTTGGTGCATCTGGGCGCAATGGTGGCTGGGCCTCGGCGATCTTCCCGTCGTCCATGCGCAAGA
>JBAXUN010000208.1:0-1515 GCA_037129655.1 Actinomycetes bacterium | reverse complement strand
GCGCACGCGCCAGCGACCCGGTGTACGCCAAGGCTGTCGACACCGCTGAGGCCGACCGCAAGACGTGGCTTTCAAGGGTTCCGCTGATCCAAGCCTTGCGGGTGACGCAATGAGCCGCCCTAAGGTGATTGATTCGTTCCCGTTCAACAATGAACTGGACCTTTTGGAATGCCGCCTCACGGAGCTGTACGACGCCGTCGACCACTTCGTGCTCGTCGAGGCCACGGTCGATCACCAAGATCACCCCAAGCCGCTGCACTACCAAGAGAACCGGGAACGCTTCGCAGCCTTTGCGGACAAGATCGTTCACGTCGTTGCTGGCGACATGCCAACAATGGCAGACGACAACGATCCGTGGGCGCGTGAACATGCCCAACGCGAATACATCGGTGTCGGCCTTGTACGCATCGGCGTCAACGACAACGACGTGATCCTGCAATCAGACGTCGACGAGATCCCTCGTGCCTTGCAGGCGCGTAACGTGCGCCCACCCGGCCTTTGGTCCTTTGGCCAGCGCGGTCATTTCTGGGCCGTCGACTGGCTGTACCCGATCCCGTGGTACGGCACCGTCGCCGCCACTGTTGGCACGCTCGGCAAGTTCAAGCAGTCACCGTTCAGTTACATGCGCGACGCACGCCTGACAGCACAATGCCCGCCGCATCTACAAGACGCCGGCTGGCACCTGTCTTGGTTGGGCGGCAGCGATGCAGCAATGGCCAAGGTTGGCTCGTATTGTCACCCCGAAGTGACTGATCGCATCGTTGATGGGTTAGCGCGCAACATCTTCCTCGAAGGTGGCTGGCACGTTGACGGGCATCAAATGAAGCCAGTCGACGTTGACGAGTCGTGGCCCAAGTGGATCGTCCAAGGCAATGCACCAGCGAACTGGTACAGGCCACGGGCGGTGGCCGCATGAGCCTCGCTGAACGCTTGCTATCCAAGGTTAACAAGACAGATGGATGCTGGGAATGGACAGCTGCCAGATCATCAAATGGCTATGGGTTACTTGATGACGATGATGGCAAAACGAGGCGGGCTCACAGGTTGATGTTTGAACTCTTCATTGGTCCAATTGGTGCTGGTTTGGAGTTGGACCACCTTTGTCGTAATCGGCTTTGTGTCCGCCCTGATCACCTAGAGCCTGTTACCCATAAAGAGAACATGCTCAGAGCTGCCCCGTTTCGTCCTATCAAGACGCATTGTCCAAAAAACCATGTGTATGACGAAGTGAATACTCGCTACGTCACGACACTCAGAGGAACTGAGCGTCGTTGCCGAATCTGCACGAGTGTCAACCTTCGGAATTGGCGGGAGCGTCATGGGAACTAGCCCTTATCCATCGTCGCCGCTCGCAGGTTTTACTGAGGAGTGGTTCAATGAGTTCTCGCAGCATGTCCTTGCGGACTTGGTTCGTGGTGTGCGTGACGTGCCTGGACTGCTTGTCGAGATTGGTTCTTGGCAAGGCCGCAGCACAGTTGCAATGGCTAACGCAGCGTTCCCTCGCACGATCCAAGC
>JBAXUN010000207.1:0-1541 GCA_037129655.1 Actinomycetes bacterium | reverse complement strand
CACCAGTGGCGATACCAAGATCAATGATCAACGTGTCGAGCTCAGGATCATTGCCGCTTGTCGCGGTGTAGTGATGCACCTCAACGAGCTCAAAATGCTTCAGCGGGCGGCGCTCTTTGGGGTCACGGCTCGGCTTCGGCACTTGCAATGCGGAGTTGACATCACCGCAGTGTTTGAGGGCGTCGTTGAACAAGCTGCGCGCTGCACCGACTGCGGTTTCTCCGGCGTTATGCCCGTCGGCGCGTTTTGCGGGTTTGCCAAGCGCTGCGCGCCGACGATTATCGAGAATGCCCTTTTTGATTGCATGACGAGTCGCCACGGCGCGCAGGTTCTTGGTGAGTTCTTCGCTGTACACCGATGATGAGACTCGAAGCTGACCAATCGGGGCAATCGTGATCCGACTCGGCACGCACTTCGCACAGTCGCAACGGCACACGAAACCAGCCGAGGTGAGACATGGTTCGCATGTCTGATCACAGATCGGGCCGATGCCGTTGCGTGCACGGTTGAGATGCGTCGCGTAGGTGCTGCGAGTGCGCGGTGTTTGACGCGACAGATACGCGGCCATGTGCTCGCTGACTACTGGGGCGCTCGACTCGCCAAGAAGCATGCGGATCTCATCCACAGACTTCCCACGAGCTTTTGCGAGCTGCTCCAAAGCGGCCAACTCAGTGTCGTGGTTTGCAGGGGCACTCACTGCGCACCTGCCACAACACTGCTCAACGCACGGCTCACAACAGGCGCGAGCGCATCGTCGCCGCTGATAAGCATGGCGCGTATGTGAGCTGGCGCGAACCCCGCAAGCAAACATGGGTTGATCACGACAAGCGCTCGGTGCTCGGGAACAACAGCCAAGATCACGGTGTCGCCGTGGACCAGGCCGAGCTGCTGCAGATGAGCAGGGCGCAGCAGTACTCGTTCGAGACCTTTTGCGTTGACGCTGAAGCCAACATGACCACTTGAACGACCGCGTCGTGCACCAATGTGCTCGCTGCGCTGTGTGAGCTTGACATAGCCATCGACTATCACGGTGTCGAGCACACCTGATTGCCAGTCGCACAGCGACGCTAATGAGCCTGCGCTGAGCGACGGCTTGATTCGTCCGCAGTCATCAATCGTGCGAGCATCGACGCCGTAGGGGAACGCTGCGTGGCTTTGAGGTGCCCGTGAATGCACCAAGGTGAGCGAGCGCTGCGTTCGACCCGGAGCCGGATCATCTGCGGGGGAACCGAGGCGTCCAAGGGAGCTCAATGTGGACTGTATTTGTTTGTGTTGGCCAAGGCCATGGTGAGGTGTCATTTCTGACACCGTTCGAACCGAGCGTTCGTGCGCACGCGCGTTCAAAAAAATATTTGCAACATTTTTTAGAGGGGCTTCGTGCGCATCAACACGGTGAGCACACAGTGATGTCTCACATGGATCATTGTTGCCTACATGTCTGTCACCGAAATTGCTGTCGACCGTTGCGGTCTCGACAGGAATCTGGTGATCATTCACTTGTCGGATTGAGGTCCGACAAGTAGTGCCCGAGGTGGGACTCG
>JBAXUN010000206.1:0-1566 GCA_037129655.1 Actinomycetes bacterium | reverse complement strand
CAGACGCCTCCTGAAACGCCAGAGTCGAGCCCGACGCCCACTACTTTCCTACAGGAGTCGAGATCGCCGCAGCAGAAACAGCAGCGTCAGCGTGACGACGCCGGAGAGTATCCAAAAAAAGGTATAGCCGTGGGCCCAGCGGGTCTCCGGCATGACGTCGAAATTCATGCCATACACGCCGCAGAGGAACGTCAGCGGCAGGAAGATCGTACTGACCACTGCCAGTCGATTCATTGTTTGGCTCGTACGGTGCGACATGACAGTGATCGAAAATTGTAGCGAGGATTCGAGGATTTCACGGTTCGATGCGATGTCGTCGAGTAGCCGTTCGAGCGTGCCGATTATTACGCCGAGAAAGCCAAGAGACGCTTCGCTGATGAGCGTGGTCTTGCGCGACACGAGTTCCTCTAAGACGCGCCGCACCGGCACGATCAACTTCCGCAGTGCAAGCAGACTGTCGGAAATCTCCGCCAGCCGGTTGAATATCTTATCGTCCGCGGCCTGCCGCAGCGCAAGGCGCGTCGCCTCCACCTCCTTTTCTAACTGGCCCTCCGCGACGAGAAACTGCTCAACCTGCTGGTTACAAATCTCGTAGATGAGAAAGCTCGGGGTTGTCGCGTGCTGCTGGAAGTCAGACACGTAATCGCGACGGACAGCGGAGATGACCTCGTGCGGCCCGCGATGGATCGTGAGGAGTAGGCCCTCTCTGATCACCACGTCGAGCCGCTGGCTGATGCGTGTCGTTTCGTGGGACGCTGCGCTGACGAGCACCATGTGCAGGAGGCTTTCTGACCGGTGCAGCGAGGAGACATGTTCGACGTTAACGTTCAAGTGCACCGCGAGGATGGCACCGATGTGGACTCCTCTGTCGACGTCTTCGGGCAGGGCACCGATGATTGTCTTTGCGTCGGCCTCCGCACTGTCGACATCGATCCACACGAACCGCCCATTTGCAATCTGTGAACGCACCTCGTCGAGTCGTATTCCGCACCGCGAGCGGTCGGAAAAGTCGAAAAACTCGGCGCGGAGTCCGTCCCGTCCAAGAGCTTCTTCGAGCGATGGATCAACGAAAATGGTCATCATGGGATTTAAAAGAGATCTGACCCAATACTGTTCGGCACGACATTCGCTGTATTCGCTGTAGTGAAACGCAAGAGCGGGCGGGACGGCGGGGAGAGAGAATCGACTGTCAGAATAACTTGTCGTGGGTGACTCGCGGTGGCAGTCAGGCCAAGCCAAGGAAGTAAAAGCAAATCATCTCGTAGGTCCGTTTCGTCGGCTTGCGGCCTGTCCACACGCTGATCAAAAGACAGGCGATGATCACACAATACGTTTGAACCCTATGATGCCGTTTTTGATTGTGACTCAAAATAGATGTCGACCAACACGAGCGTCTGGTCGATGTCTTTCAGCCGCACACTCCTATTGGTCCTGCCTCCCCTTTTTTTTCGTTCGGTCCCAGGCTACAGGCACTTGAGGAACTCGAGCACGGCCAGTCGCTGCTTCTCCGAAAGATCGTCGCCGAAGGTGTGACCGGTGTTGAGCATGCCGGTGTAGAGCTCCGGC
>JBAXUN010000205.1:0-1583 GCA_037129655.1 Actinomycetes bacterium | reverse complement strand
GGCGCAGCCAAAGAGGCGTTCGCACGCTTTCTTGATGACACCAAGTTCAATGCGAATCAGATCGAGTTCATCAACTTGATCGTCGACGAACTCGCCAACAAAGGCATCATCGCTGCTTCACGATTCTACGAATCGCCATTCACCGACATCAGCGCCATTGGTCCAGACGGATTGTTCACCTCAGCTCAGGTCGACGAAATGGTTTCGATCATCAACGACGTAAAAGCAAACGCTGCGGCCTAATCCTTCAGCGTCTATTGCGTTCGCGCTTGGACCTAATGAAAAAGTCGTTGTCACGCAACACCTCATGCTTTTGGTTACGCACCCGATCACACGCGGCTGCGATGAGTTCGGTGAGTTTGTCGATCTGATCCTCGGATCGAACGATCGCCGCAACTGGATTGGAAAGAGCGTCCAAGAGTTGGGTGTAATGTTCGCCAACCTCAAGACGAGGGGCGAGTTGTCGCATAACGGGCATGGTGCCGTTATGAGAAGGAGAGCCACCGATGCCATATTTCATTGACCTTGACAGCCGCACAGTGATTGTGAAAAGCCCCGGAAAGAACCCCATGCCCCGCGAGGCAGTGGTCGACCGCGAGACCGCCGTTGCGTGCGACTTGAAGTCCGGTCAGCTGCTCACTGCGGAACAGGTTCGGGCGCTGCGTGACGGTTCTGTCAGCGCGTATCGGGCGGCGACGGCCAATTCCGGTCTTGTCGATCCTGCTGTTGACCTGTCGACGAGTCCCACCTCGGGCACGGCGGCGACGGCCAATTCTGGTCTTGTCGATCCTGGTGGGTATGCGACGACGAATCACGCACGTACGGGCGCAGGTGCTGAAGCTGTTTTCTGGACGACGATCATTGCGATGCTGGCATGGCTTGTGGTCGGTGTCGGCTCGATCGTTCAAAAGCACGCCGCTGACGTACGGATAAGGGAAAGCTACGACATCTCCGCAATCCAGATTCAGCAACTGAATGGCTCCGTGACGGCGCACGTTCTCGTCGCGCTGGTCGTCGCTATGGGTCTGACGGTCCCGTTGATGATTGCGCTCTTGTCGAGGATCGTGACCGTCCTGGAGACCAGCACTCTGAGGCGCGTCGGGTGAACCTGACTTCCGGTCAGACCCAGTGATGGTCACCAAGCTTTTCGGTGGATCACTAGCGCCCCGTCAGGGGCGAGTAACAATTCTCGATACTGATGCGGGATACCACTTGCCGCCACTGCGCGGTTGCAACCCTTCGGCATCGAGCACGCTGATTATCTCTCGGAGGCTGTGGCCGCTGGCGTTCAAGTCGCGGATGCGAGCCACGGTTTCTTGCATAACGGGGTCAGGCAGCAAGTTGCCTTGATGGTCGGATGTAAAGCCAAAGGGTGGTGCTCCGCCGATATAGCCACCTTGGCTGGACTTCTCACGCTTGCCTTTCGTCATCCTCTGACGGATTAGACCACGTTCAAGCTGAGCGAACACACCACGCATCTGTCGAACTGCGGTTCGCATTGGATCGTCAGGATCATCTTCAAGAACCTCGCCGTTATCGCCCAGCGAGTAGACCCGACCGCCGTTGCCCCACACCTCAGCGAG
>JBAXUN010000204.1:0-1656 GCA_037129655.1 Actinomycetes bacterium | reverse complement strand
AGCCGGCGTGACCTGATCCGACGTGCGGGCATACTCGGCCTCGTCATGGCCGGTAGCCCTGCCTTCCTTGCTGCCTGCAGCTCCGACACCGGTGGGACGACCGCGTCCACGTCACCCACCGCGTCGGCATCTGCTGCAGCGAAACCCATCAAGGGTGGCACTCTCAAGGCCGCACTGACCGGTGAGCCCGACAGCCTCGACCCGGCAGTGTCGTCGGTCTACACCGGCGCCCAGGTGTACGACAACATCTTCAGCAAGCTGCTGACGATCGACCCCAGCGGGGCATTCGTGCCGCGGTTGGCCACCAAGTGGACCGCCACCGACGCCACTACCTGGACCTTCGACCTGGTCGACAACGCCAGCTTCCACAACGGTGAGAAGTTCACCAGTGCTGACGTTAAGTACACCTTCGAGCGGCTCTTGGACCCCAAGACAGGCAGCGCCTATACCGCGCTCTACACAGCCATCGCCTCGATTGAGACGCCCACCCCAACCCAGGTCGTGTTCAAGCTCAAGACACCGTATGGACCGTTCCTCACGAACCTCGCCAACAACGGCGAGATCGTGAACCAGAAGGCGATTGAGTCATCTGATCCCGCACGCAAGCCGGTCGGAACCGGCCCGTTCGAGTTCGTCGAGTGGGTGCAGGGTGACCACATCACCCTCAAGCGATTCGACAAGTACTTCGAGGCCGGGCTCCCCTACGTCGACGGAGTCAACTTCAAGTTCCTCCTCGTCGACCAGAGCCGCGTCGATGCACTCGCGTCGGGTGAGATCAACTGGGCGGACGCAATCCCGCTCCAGCAGATCGCGACACTGAAGAACGACCCCAGGTTTACCTACGTGACCAGCCCGGTCGCCGGTATCCCGGACTTCCTGGCGCTCAACACCAAGAAGGCCCCTTTCGACAAGATCGAGGTTCGTCAGGCAGTGGCCTGGGCCCTCGACCGTGCCGCGATCCGCGATCTCGCCTACCTAGGCAGCGGCGAAATTGGCGTGGAAGAAGTACCGAGCGGATCCCCCTGGTACGACGGCCAGGATCCCTACAGCACCGCGCCTGATGTCAACAAGGGCAAGGAATTGCTAGCCAAGGCGGGCTTCCCCAACGGCCTGTCGATTGAGTACCTCGGGCTGCCGCAGTATCCCGAACTGCTCAAGACCGGTGAGGTCGTGAAGGAGCAGCTCAAGGCGATCGGTATCGACATGACGATCAAGCAGGTCGACGTGTCGGTCTGGTACGACGCGTTCGTCAAGGGCGACTACCAGATCACCAGCGCCTACCAGGAACGGACGATCGACCCGGATAACTTCTACGCCCTGGTGATCAAGTCGGGCGGTTCAATCAACACAACCGGCTACTCCAACCCCGAGGTCGACAAGCTCATCGACCAGGCCGCCTCATCGACCGACGACGCCGCACGCAAGCAGCTCTACACCCAGATCCGTCAGACCGTGCGCGACGAGGCACCGCTGATCTTCGTGCACTACGAAACCATCAACTACCTGATGCAGAAGAACGTCGCGGGCAGCACCGTAACCCCGACCCTCGAGCTCAACCTCAAGGATGTCGGCTTCACGGCCTAAACGAGTTCAGTTGAGGGGATTGGGTCCGGCATTTGCCCGGGCTCAATCCCCTCAGCTTTTCCTGGAAGCGGA
>JBAXUN010000203.1:0-1694 GCA_037129655.1 Actinomycetes bacterium | reverse complement strand
GTGTGCTGGGTTCGTCGCCCGCTGAGAGGGCTGGGGTGCCGAGGGTGTTCGTCGGGGCGGATCGTGTTGATTCTGTGGAGGCACTTGCGCAGGCGTTCGCAACAGTGGTTGACGGTGGCGGGTCTCGTTTGGTGGTGTTGTCAGCTCCGACGGGTTTCGGCAAGACGAAAATCGTGCAGGAGTTCTACGCCCGCTTGGCCGCTACGCAGCCGATGCCTACGTATTGGCCAGCACGCTTAGAAGGTGACGGTTCGCAACGTTGGACGCAAACCCGCAAATGCGTGTTCCCGTCGAGCTTTACGGTTCCGGTGGGCGCAGAGTTGTCGTGGTTGTGGTGGGGGGTGAGTTGTTTTGTTCGCCAAGACGGCCGGTATGCGCAGGCGTTGTTTGATGATGTGACTCAGTTGGCTGCTCACGGCGGGTCGTTGTATGAGCGTTTAACGGCTGGTGATGCGGCCGGGCGAACGTTTGATGGGTCGTCGGCATTGATCAGCGCGTTGGGTTTGTTGGGTGTGGCGTTGGTACCTCCGGTGGCGATCGGCGTTGGCATTGTTGGGGCCGGCCGATCGGTTTGGCAGAACAAGGATCTGCTTACCCGATTTACCAAATGGCGCAAGGAACGAGACCCACGTCGTAACGAGGCGCGTGTTGATGGTGAGGGTCATGGTCGTGGTTCGCAGATCGTGGAAATCGCGGACAACGTGGCGACGGTGTCGCGCAAAGTTCCGGTTGTGTTGGTTATCGATGATGCGCATTGGGCTGATGCGACGCTGATGGAGTTCATCGACACGGTGCTGGGCAACTCTCAGGCGCAAGTGCTGATCGTGGCAACGACCTGGCCGATCCACGATGACACGCTTGATGCGCTCGGGCCGTTCCAAGAATGGCTCGCCAAAACCCGCCGAGTCGGCACGTACCCGGACGTGATCAAGGTCATTTCGTTGCCAAGCTTGAGTGAAGACGACGTTGCGGAGTTGATCCGTGCCGAGTACACCCAACTCGCACCCGTGGGCGCACCACCGTTGTCTGACGCTGCTGTTCGGGGTGTGGCCGATCTTGTTGGTAGGGCCCCGATGGGGATACGGGCCTTGTTCGGTTTGGACCGCACTCGCAAACTCATCGCCTTGGGCGAGCTCACCATCGACGAGATCGGTCGGTTGCCTCGCGATTTGGAAGACGCGTTGCGGTTGTATTGGGATGAGATCCCTTCCAGCGTGCAAACATTGTTAGCGATGGCTGCGGTGGCCGGATACCGATTCCTTCCAACACCAATCATCGCTGCGGCAACCGCGCAGGGTATTGATGACGCTTTGGAACGACTTGGGCAAGGTCAGAATCCGTACAGTTTCGTTAATGGGCTCGACGCGGATCTCGCCGCGTTCATCGACCCAATTTTTTATGACACAGCCCTTCGCTCCGCAGATGACAGTTTCACCAATACCGAACGCGATTTGATCCGCCGATCAATCGTAGAGTTCGCGCTCAAGGTGTCACTGACCGAACACACACCAGTGGTGTGCGAGGCCGCATGGTCCGCGCATATCACTCTCGCAGCCGAGGGATTTACGGACGTAGCGCTCGCCGCGCTATCAGCGTTCAACCTCGCCCAACTTGCCGCTGACCGATTCGAGTACACAGCAGCGATCCTTCTTGCTCAACGCTCACTCGAATGGACGCCGCCCACACTCGCCGAC
>JBAXUN010000202.1:0-1702 GCA_037129655.1 Actinomycetes bacterium | reverse complement strand
AGCAGCCGCCGCCGGTTTCGATGTAGTTGCAGGATTCGCCGTTGGCTTTGAAGCGGGAGACGACGCCGGAGTGGCCGGAGCTGGTTTCGCCGCCTGCTGCGAGCCAGTCGGTGAAGACTTGGATGCCGAACCTGATGTCGTAGCCGCCGGCTTGGCCGGCGCCGGAGTCGCCTGGGGGTTGCCCTTGGCGCCCTGCGGCGACGGCGTTACTGGGAACGCCGATTTCTGTGTCGGCTCTCCAGACGTGGCAGGTTTGTCTCCCGGCTTGGAGCCCTCTGATGGCCTTGGCGCAGGGGGCGTACGGTCGTCACTCACCGACAACGCTCCTTCGCTTCACAGGTCATCACTCGTCCGTCGATTCAGACGACTCGTCTCCAACCGTATCCGACGATTCGTCGTAAACCTCGCCTTCAACGGCTGTCACAGCATCTTCAGACGCTAGCTCGGTAGCCGCAGTCGGGTCTGCATCTGCAGCCACATCACTGCCGTCCGCATCTTCGATGTCCTCATCGTCAGGTGTTGCTTCTCCGCGAGCCACGGCGACAATCGCACGATCCTCACCGACGTCCATGAGTCCGACACCCATCGTGTCTCGACCGGTGGCACGAATCTCGGCCACCCGCGTTCGAATCACAACACCATCAGATGCGATCGCATACACCTCATCATCCTCAGCCGCGATGAGTGCACCGACAAGGGAGCCACGTTCTTCAACCAACTTCATTGCGCGAACGCCGTAGATTCCACGACCCGACTGACGCCACTCGTCTACGAGCGTGCGCTTGGCGTATCCGCCGTCGGTGACAGTGACGAGGTAGGAATCAGGCGTGACCGAACTCATCGACAGGAGTTCGTCACCCTCGCGGAAGCGCATGCCGATGACACCGGAGGTAGCACGCCCCATGGGACGCAAGGTTTCATTGTCGGCAGTGAATCGCACAGACATGCCCTTGCGGCTGACCAACATGACGTCGGCATCTTCGTTAACCAACTGGGCACTGATCAGTTCATCATCGTCACGAAGATTGATGGCGATCACGCCACCACTTCGATTCGAATCGAACTCTTCCAAACTTGTCTTCTTGACCATTCCGTCCCGCGTGGCCAAAACAAGATAGGGAGCCCGCTGATAATCGCGCACAGCTAGAACTTGGGCGATGGATTCATCGGGCTGGAAAGCCAACAGATTCGCCACATGCTGACCGCGCGCATCGCGCCCCGTGTCTGGCAATTCATAGGCTTTCGCCCGATAAACTCTGCCCTTATTGGTAAAGAACAGCAGATAGTGATGCGTGGTAGTGACAAAGAAGTGTTCGACGACGTCATCCCCACGAAGTGACGCACCGCGAACACCTCGACCACCGCGACGTTGCGCACGATAATTGTCGGTACGCGTCCGCTTGGCGTATCCACCATGCGTGATCGTCACGACAACGTCTTCTTCGGCGATGAGATCTTCGTCAGTGACTTCGCCGTCCCAGGGAATCAGAACACTGCGACGATCGTCCGCGTACTTCGCGGTGATCTCCGCGAGCTCTTCACTAACGATGGTTCGCTGACGAACCTCACTGGCCAAAATGTCTTGGTAGTCAGCGATTTTGACCTGTAGTTCGTCGTACTCGTCAACAATCTTCTGGCGTTCCAACGCGGCCAGCCGGCGCAGCTGCATGTCGAGAATTGCAGTGGCCTGAATCTCGTCGAC
>JBAXUN010000201.1:0-1776 GCA_037129655.1 Actinomycetes bacterium | reverse complement strand
TTGCGTACACCTGCGCCATTGCACTCATGGCATGGCCACAGGAGGTAGCTCACTCGGCAGCCGTCTTCGTGAAGACTTCACGATTTACGCGACGCACTTCACGATCAAATAGCCGATCGCGTAGGTCGGTGGCGCGCTCCCCAGCTTCAAGCCATTGGCTCTCGTCCGAATAGAAACGCCACCCACTCATATCAGCGACAGACACAAGGAACTGCCCATTTGGCGAACCGTTTACCCACGAAAACAGTTCAATCAGATAAGGGCCTGTAGGAAGTTCGTCAAGCACCCAGCCCTGTTGCTGCACCAACGGGAAACCCTTCTGGGGGTCGGGCGTCAAGAAGAACCTGCCAACAAGTCCGCTGAGGGCTGGTGGTGGCTCTTTAGGTGGTGCGCTCTTCACGCCTTGCCCATTGTGGACAATATTGTGAATCGGCTTCTCGGTAGCGATTGCGCGCCGTTCTGCTTCTTCGGCCGCCGATCGTGTCGGGTGGGTTTCGCGTGTCATCGTCCTCTGCTCCGACCACCACTTAGCAGACGACTTGTGCTGGATGGCACGGTTCAGAGCAGAGAAACTGATCCCGACGTAGAGCAACCTCTGCTCTGCGTCGAAGTAGCGGTATAGGTCGGTGGGATCACTCACAGCCCACCGCCCTCGAGGGTCGCCGTCTTGTCAACCGCCGCCGCCACCTTGCGGCACGCACGGATGTCCTCGACGAACGACAGCTGCAACTTGTGGGCCTTGACGTGGGCCATCAGCTTGATGGTCAACGCCCGCCACGTTTCGAGTTCACTCTTGGTCATCGCTGGGGTCCTTCATCATGTTGCGGCATTTGTCGCAGTAGTGGGCGTGCCCGGGGATATAGGTCAGGGCTGATATCGACGTGTGTTGTCTGCAATGGGTGCAGAGCACGCTCAACCATTTCGTGAACGGCACGGTGCGGCGTTGTTGCCTCATCGCGGGTACTCCTTGGTGATCCGTGCCACCTCTGCGTCGTACGCATCGCAAGCAGCGGCGCAGGCGTTGTCGTAAGTAATGCGGGCGGCGGCGATCGCAGTGCGGGCGGCGGCGTTGGCAACGTCCCATTTGGCGTTGGCGGCATCGAAAGCGACTTGGCCGGGGTGGGCTTGCTGTTCAGGGGTCATGCGGCATCCTTGGGGTCGGTGGCAGTGCCACGGTGGTTCTTGCGGTAGGCGAAGGTGTCCATGCGGGTGATGGCGGCATCGAGTTCCTGTTCGGCCTCGACGGCCAGCGACGCCAACTTGGGGCCCTTGCGCTTTTCGCCGTACATGGGAACGACGTTCGACGACGTCTTGCGCTGCTTGCGTTCTGCGATCACGGCCACCAAGCGGTCGACGGTGTCATCGTCACCAATGGCCGACGCCTCTTCCTCTGCGCGCCATTTGCTGGCCTTGGCGTTGGACATACACGGATCGGTGAGCGGCCTGGTGCGGCCCTCCATGAGCTTGTCGTACTCGGCTTTGGTGATGCTCATGCCTCACCGCCGAACAGGGTGTCGAGGGTTATCGTAACGGTGTCGCCGTAGGCGTATGGCGGTGCCCCGTTGTAGGTAAGTGTGAGTTGGGCGCCGTCGCCGTGTAGTACGACGGTGGATCGGCCTGCTATGTGGCGGCTGTGTCGATCGAGTGTCATTGTGACGTCGATGAGTTCGCCGGTGATTGTGTGAACGGTCATGGTGATGTTGCGGGCGCTCATGCCTTGCACCCTTCGATGTAGGCCACCCATTGAGCGATCGTCATGACGACGACCCACTCACC
>JBAXUN010000200.1:0-1795 GCA_037129655.1 Actinomycetes bacterium | reverse complement strand
TTTCGTCTGGGCAGATGCCGGCAAGGCTGACGTCGGCTGCTGGTGCAGCTGAGTCACTCGTGACCGTGGCGGTGTCGGCCGTGGAACCATCAGCAGGTGTGGTGCTAAGGGTCTTGGTGTCGCTACCGCAGGCGGTGAGGGCGAGGCCTCCCGCTACGGCGATTGCAAGCAGCGAACTGCTGAAACGGTGTTGCATTATTGATTGCTCCTTTGTTGTTTGTTCACGCTGAGTTATGAGGGCTGCGAGCAGACCTCGGGTGGATAAAAACTGTGAAGTGATCAGGTGGTCTTACGAGCCGATTCGTGCCAGTGGCCAACAACGCGCTTAGAGATCCATCCGAAGACCAGAAACATAGCGATTCCGAGGCCTGCGGCCAAGATGAGTCCGCCGTACGTCTGCGGGTAGATGCCTTTTTGACGGTAGTTCTCCATCACGATGCCAATGCCCGGCTTGCTGCCCTTGCGGAAGAATTGCTCACCAACAACAGCACCAATGACCGACAAGCCAGCGGAGATTCGAAAGCCGGTGAAGATGGCTGGCATAGCCGACGGCAGTTGCAACTTGAAGAGGCGAGTGCGCCGAGACGCACCGCGCAGCGTGAACAGATCGTGCTGGCCGACATCGGCAGAGGTGAGACCGAAGAGCGTGTTGGTCACGATGGGGAAGATAGAAATCATCACGCAGACAAAGAGGCGTGAGCTGATGCCGCCGCCAAAAACCGAGTTGATGACAGGAACGATCGACAAAATCGGAATTGCCTGCAGCGCAACGAGGTATGGATAGGTAGAGCGCTCTACCCATTTCGCTTGAGCCATCATCACGGCGAGCGAGACGCCCACCACGATGGTGATGAGCAGACCAGTGAGCGCAACCAGCGTTGTCCAGCCGAGACCAGTGAACAATTTTCCGCGAGCGAGTGTGTTCAAGAAGGCATCGTTGATGACGGTCTCGGGCGCCGGAAGCAAGAAGCCAGGCTTATCGAAGAAGCGCCGCATGCCGTCGGAGTGCATGTAATGCCACAGCGCGACGAAGATCACGAGCACGGCGGCAGGTCCGATGACGCGGCTCCATTCGAAACCTCTGCGATCGGACGAAGCCGGAGCGCCTGGATCGACGATTGGTTCGTCGGCGGCTACTGAAACGTTGAGGCTCATGCGTGGGCGTCCCGAAGGGCGTGAGAGATCTCGCCCGATAGAGCGGCGAACTCTGGGTCGAAGCGAATCTCGGGGGAGCGTGGATAGCCGAATGGCACTGGAAAGTCGGCGATGATTCGGCCCGGGCGGGCGCTCATCACGATGACCCTGGTCGACAAAAACACGGCCTCGCTGATGGAGTGGGTAATGAACAATCCAGCGAACCCCTTGCGCTGGAACAACGAGATGACCTCGTCGTTGAGTCGTTCGCGGGTGATCTCGTCGACCGCGCCGAATGGTTCGTCGAACAAGAAGACTTTGGGCTCAAGCACCAACGAGCGAGCCAGCGACGCGCGCATCTTCATGCCGCCCGACAACTGCTTGGGGTACTTGTTTTCGAAACCCTTGAGGCCCACGAGTTCGATTGCTTCGATCGCTCGAGACTGGCGTTCCGCTTTGCCGATGCCTTCAAGTTCGGCCATCAACTCAACGTTTCGCTGCACGTTGCGCCACTGCAGCAAGGTGGGATCTTGGAACACGTAACCGAGATGCGAGCGATCGACGGTGACGGTGCCGGTCGTTGCCTTGTTCAGGCCCGACGCAATACGCAACAAGGTGCTCTTGCCGCAGCCAGATGGGCCAACGACTGTCACGAACTCGC
>JBAXUN010000020.1:0-28017 GCA_037129655.1 Actinomycetes bacterium | reverse complement strand
GGGTAGAGCGTCAGGTTGTCAAACATGGTGGGAGCGTATCGGCGCTTTACCTGTGGCCACTACCTAGTTGATCAGTGGCTTTACTCGGAGCCGACTGAAATCACGTTGAGGGTGACTCCGTCGATATCGCCTGAAGGGTCGATTGGCGTGACCATGTCGGTAATCCAGATCAGCTGGCCGTCAGATTCGATCCGAGCACCGATCGACAGCAGGGCATTGGCCCGGGCCGTGCTCAGGTCAAGAGTGAGTTCGAATGGAATTGGTACCTGACCACCGTGAATCACCTGAGTGGCCAGCACGGGAGCAGGTGCATCTGCCAATGAAACATCGACGATTGACACCGTGATCTCTGCATTCTCCGGGAGAGCAATGCGTTGACGATAGACAACATTGCCAGTGACGGTGATGGTGTCGCCTGACTCGGCGTCCATTTCGTCGCCCGAACCCTCAACGAGGGAAAGCGAGGCTGCATGCCCAGCGAGGCGGATGACGTCATTGGGTCGGATGGAGACGTTCAGAGGTAAGGCCAGCGTACTCAAAAGGGCATTTTCAACGTCTTGAGCTTCAGGCACCCCCATCATGCGGGTTGTCGCCAAAGGGCCGACCGTGACACTGCCACCATCAACGGTGTACGTGCCATGGAAATTGTTCACCGATTGGCCATTGATTGTGCCATCGGCGTTGAACGTGACGACGGGTCGGAAGTTGGAAAGCTCCACACCGCCCAACTCTGTGACAACGAATGTTTTCCCCGAAAGCAGGTCTGATGCGAGCGTCATGATCGAGATTCTGTCAGGTGAACGCCGTTTCGTCGCGCCTCAGGTGACACGCCGACGGATTCAAAAATGTGACGCAACTCGCACTTTCCTTTGGAGTGCGCTAGCGTCTGCTCAAGCGGTGCCGCCACAACTAATGGCGACAGTGGGCGTTCACAGAACGCCTCACGCACGGCGGATCAGGTTCTGGACGTAGACCACGTCGAGGGGCCCTGCTCACCAGCGCAGCAACAGCCCCGCCTGCCACCACACCAACCTTCGCGACCAGATCAGCGTTCTGGCCGCGATTTCGCACACCGTCACCTCGTCCAACGCGGCGAGGCAATGGTGCTTTGCGGCATACCTGAATCCGCCACAGGAGGCGCACATGAGTTTCACCCGTTACGAACCAGCACATGCCCGATTGCAGCGAAGTGAACTCGCTGTACCCGGCTCGAGTCCGGAGATGTTCGAAAAGGCCCTGCAATCAAATGCCGACTACGTCTTCCTCGACCTCGAGGATGCAGTGGCTCCTGCGGATAAGGAGCAGGCGCGCCTCAATGTCATCGAGGCGCTGAACACGATGGATTGGCGTGGCCACGGCAAGACAATCTCCGTGCGTGTGAACGGGTTGGATACCCACTACTTCTACCGCGACATTGTGGATGTCGTGGAGCAAGCCGGCGCAAATCTAGACGTCGTGCTCATCCCCAAGGTGGGAACTCCAGGGGATGTGTACATGACGGACGCTCTCCTAACTCAGATCGAGACGGCCATGAAGTTGCCGAACCGCATCGGGTTGGACGTTCTGATCGAGACGGCACTGGGCATGGCCAATGTCGAAGCAATCGCGACGAGCTCACCACGTCTAGAAGCGATGCACTTCGGCGTTGCTGACTATGCGGCCAGCATGCGAGCGCGCACCGTCGTGATTGGCGGGCTGAATCCGGATTACCCCGGCGATCAGTGGCACGCCTCGTTGACCCGGATGATCGTTGCGTGTCGCGCCTATGGCCTTCGACCAATCGACGGACCATTCGGCGACTTCAATGATCCCCAAGGTTACGTCGACGCTGCAAAGCGTGGCGCTGCAATGGGTATCGAGGGTAAGTGGGCGATTCACCCAAGCCAGATCGATATGGCCAACGATGTTTTCAGTCCGCCTGAGGCTGAAGTCAATCGGGCCGTTCGCGTACTTGAAGCACTCGAACAGGCTGCAGCAGAGGGCAAGGGCGCTGCGTCCTTGGACGGCCGCCTTATCGATGCCGCAAGTGCTCGGATGGCGCAGAACGTTGTCGATATGGCCGCGGCAATCTCCGCGAAAGCCTGATCCGCGAGCAGTGCATCTAGGACCACCGCAGTAAGACTCGTCGTCGAACGAAAGTGAAGGTAAGACATGGATATTCATGAGTATCAGGCCAAGGAACTGTTGGCCGACTTCGGTGTTCCGATGCCTAAGGGCGGGATCGCCTACAACCCGGAGCAGGCTGTTTACCGTGCAACGGAAATCGGTGGCACTCGCTTCGCCGTTAAAGCGCAGATCCATTCCGGCGCTCGGGGCAAAGCTGGAGGCATCAAGCTGTGCAACAGCGAAGACGAGGTGCGCGATGCTGCCGCCGAGTTGCTTGGTATGACTCTCGTTACCCATCAGACGGGTCCTGAGGGCAAGGTCGTTCATCGTCTTTACATCGAAGAGGCGGTGCCGATCGAGCGTGAGATGTACATCGGTTTCGTTCTCGATCGTAAGAGCGAACGCATCATGCTCGTCGCCCATCCGCATGGTGGCATGGAGATTGAGGAGATCGCGGTAAGCGAACCCGAGACGATTATTCGTCAGACCATGGAACCTGCAGTTGGTATGCAGGCATTCCAAGCTCGAGAGATCGCGTTCGCACTCGACCTACCACCGGCCGCGGTCAATCGGATGGTCAATCTCCTCATCGGATGTCACCGCGCATTCCGTGAGCTAGATGCCACGATGGTGGAAATCAACCCGTTGGTCCTCACCTCTGATGGCCAGCTGCTGGCACTCGACGCGAAAATGGCCTTTGACGATAACGCGCTCTTCCGTCGTCCGAATGTCAGCGAACTGCGTGATCAGAACGAGGAGGATCCTCGCGAGTCGCAGGCAGCCGAACATGGTCTGAACTACGTCGCTCTCGACGGTGAAATCGGCTGCATCATCAACGGTGCGGGCCTTGCGATGGCCACGATGGACATGATCGAGCATGCGGGTGGCACCCCGGCCAACTTCTTGGATGTTGGCGGCGGCGCATCACCGGAGCGCGTGGCGATGGCCTTCAAACTTGTTCTGCAGGACAAGAAGGTCAGCGCCATGCTGGTAAACATTTTCGCTGGCATCAACCGATGTGACTGGATCGCTGAGGGTGTTGTTCAGGCCGTCAAAGAAGTGGGAGTGAATGTCCCGCTCGTTGTTCGGCTCGCCGGTACCAACGTAGATGAAGGCCGAGCCATCATCGATGCCTCCGGGCTCGACATCATCACCGCAGATTCACTGGCCGACGCCGCGTACAAGGTTGTTGCCGCGTCGAAGAACGGAAAGGTGGCTTGAGATGGCGATTCTTATCAACGAATTGACTCGCATCATCGTGCAAGGTTTTACCGGCGATAAGGCAAGTTTTCATACGCAGAAGATGATGGAGTTCGGGGCAAAGGTTGTCGGCGGTGTTACGCCAGGTAAAGGCGGCACCACCCACATGGGTTTGCCGGTATTCGACACTGTGAAGGAAGCCGTGGACGCGGTTTATCCTGATGCAAGTTTGGTGTTCGTACCAGCTCCGTTCTCGGCTGACGCGATCATGGAGGCTGCTGACGCCGGCATCAAGCTCGCCTGCTGCATCACAGATGGTATTCCGGCACAGGACATGATGATGGTTAAGCGCTACCTACGGCGCTATCCCAAGGACAAGCGGACGCGACTCATTGGACCTAACTGCGCCGGTTTGATTAGCCCAGGTAAGTCAATGCTGGGCTTGATGCCAGGTCACATCTATCTACCGGGCAATGTTGGCTTGGTGACGCGCTCCGGAACCCTTGGTTACGAGGCAGCCAGCCAGATGAAGGATCTCGGCATCGGCGTATCGACGAGTGTTGGTATCGGCGGAGATCCGATCAACGGATCAAGCTTCCTGGACATCCTGGCCATGTTTGAAGAGGATCCGGAAACTGATGCGGTGATGATGATCGGAGAGATCGGAGGCCCGCAGGAAGCCGAGGCGGCGATGTGGGTGAAGGAGAATATGACCAAGCCCGTCATCGGATACGTCGCTGGTCTTACCGCACCTCCGGGACGTCGCATGGGCCATGCCGGCGCGATCATTTCGGCGTTCGGGGACACCGCGGCAGAGAAGGCCGAGATCATGCGGTCGCTGGGTCTCACAGTTGCGAAATCGCCTGCCCACCTAGGTGAAGCTGTGGCAGAGGCGCTTGCGAGTAAACCGGCAAAGAAGAAGTACGTCTCTATCTAGCCACATCGAAAAGCCGTCTTCGCTGCGGTGAAGACCGACTATGGACGGGTGCGCAATGACGCGTGCTCGTCCATTTTCATGCTTCGAGATGGTTCAATCTGACGCTTGCGATTCAGCCAGGTACTCGTCGATCGTGAACGATCGAAATCCGGAACTTTGGGCACCATCAGGATTTGGCCCGTAGATGGCCAGCATTCGCGCATAATCCTTGACGATGTAGCGACCAAGATGACCCGCCCGCACAGTTGCTGCGTCGCCGGGTCCTAATGTGAGCGAAATACCGTCACACTCGACGATCATCTCGCCGGCCAGCATGTAGGTCGTTTCGTCATGGGGATGGAAATCTTCCCAACCCTCACGTTCCATCTCCCACTCAGTGATCATGATGCCTGTCCACGCCTTGCCCATGAATCCGGGCAGCACTTTGCAACTGGCCCGTAGACCGCGCTGATCAAGGGGAAGTTCGACTCGTGGATGGAAGACGAGCGATTCATCGGTCATGGCGCTACCTCAGCGACGTTGTTGGTTGGGGATTTGGTGGCGAAGTACGAGCCAAGCAGAACAAGTGGGAAGCCGATCGCCGTTCCTAGCGTCAATGGTTCACCGAGCACGATGATGCCCAGCGCAACTGCCACCGCAGGGTTGAGAAACGTGATCACGGTCGATCGAGCTGGCCCAACAAGTTCAAGCAACTTGAAGAACCCGATGAAAGCCAACGCCGTGCATACAAGTCCTAGGACCAGGATGGACAAACTCACCTTCTGCGAGGGCAGCCCATGTTGCATCTGGCCAATCGACGCCGGCAAGTAAAGGATCGCCACACTCAAAATTGCCACAGCGATCACACTGATGCTGGGCAAATCGCCCATCTTGCGACTGATGAGCAAGGGTGCCACGGCGTAGCAGATTGCGACGATCAAGAGCTCAACGACGCTCAAGACGTCAACATTCCCGGCGAGCGAATCCAATCCGACGAGCGCGACCACGCCGAGTACGCCGATGCCTAAGCCCGTCAAGCGCACCGGTGATAACGCATGGTGATCTCCGACAAACCACGCAACGATCGCCCCAACGATCGGGACGGTTGCAATCATGAGCCCGGCGAACCCGCTGGTGATCCGAGATTCTGCGTGACCGACGAGCACCCACGGAATCGCCATCTCCATGACACCGAACGCCACCGCCCATGGCCAGCGCTTGAGGGTTGCCCCGAGGCTGCCAGAGCGAATAGCCAGTGGGATCAACACACATGACGCGATGATCGTCCGGAGGCCCGCTAGCGCAAAAGGGTTGACTTCGACGATAGCGATTTTGATGAACAGGTATGGCAGACCCCACAACACGCCCATCATCAAGAACAATCCGTAGGCCTGACGAGTCATCGCTGATGCAGATCGTTCAATAACTGCATCAGCATTCGAGTTCTCAGTGGCCACGGTAGGAGCCTAGAGGACGACCCGGTCGTTACTGGAATGCTGCCTAATGAGGACGTTATGAGGCAGGATCTCCCCATGCCTCATGACGTAATTGTGATCGGTGCCGGTTTAGCCGGCTTAGCCGCTGCCCGTGACCTTGTGGACGCCGGTTTGGACGTGGTCATCCTCGAAGCGCGCGAGCGCACCGGCGGTCGGGTCGAGTCGGAGACCCTGCCTGATGGTCGAGTTGTGCAAATGGGCGGTGAGATTGTGGGCACGATCCATTACGGATACCGGCAGTTGGCGACCGAACTGGGCCTGAACATCGTGCCGAGCTACACCGAAGCCGAGGGGCTCACCGCGTACGACCTGGTCGACGGGGTGGTGCTGGGCGATGGATGGTTGACTCCGGACGACGTTGCCTCGCTCGATTCGATCGACGCTGAACTCGTGGCGCTGTCCAAGCAGATCGATCCTGCGAATCCGATTGCAACCGAGATCGGTCGTCAGCTTGACGCGATGTCGGTTTCTGATTTCGCGAGGGCTCATGGTGCAACGCCCGGGGCGTTGCGCAGTTTGCAACTGTCGTCGTCCTACACCGGTGGTGGGTCGAATGAGCGACTGTCGATGATGGGTGAGGTTCGAGCAATGGCCGCTGTTGGTGGCCACTCGATGCGCGATTACGGCATGTGGGAGAACCTCAAGGTTGAAGGCGGCTCAAGCGTTCTCGTCGACACCCTGACGGCCTTGCTTGCGGATCGGATTCGACTCTCTACACCCGTGCGTCGAATCGAGATTGGCGCAAGTTGTTTAGTCACCCTGCACTCCGGTGAAGTGTTGTCGGCTGAGCGAATCGTGTGTGCCATGCCCGTGGGTCCGCTTCGTGACATCGAACTTGTTGGATTGTCTGACAATCGACGCAGGTCGCTATTTCGGCAGCGTCAGTTACCCGCGTTCAAAGCTGTCGTTCCTCTCGACGAACCGGTGTGGGAGCGCGTTGGCTGTAACGGACTAATTCCGTCAGAGCGCGATACCGGTGGTTTCTGGGTGCAAGGTGGCTCGGTGCTGTCGAGTATGAATGGCTCAGATCTCATCGGACAGATTCGCAATGCCCCACCCGGTGTAGCCAGCGAGCAACTGCTGGGAACTCTTCGTCGCACCTGTGGCGAGATCGGTGACCCAACCGTGCTGTGGCGTTTTTGGGGTACCGACCCGTGGACGCAGGGGTACGTAACACATTGGGCTCCAGGAGACGTTGCTGCCATCGGTCCACTTCATGGTCAGCACGAACCACCGTTTTACGTCGCTGGCTCAGATCACTGGGTGGCCGGGTACATGGAGGGTGCAGTACTGACCGGACGAGGAGCAGCAGCATCGATCCTTGGCCGCGATTTCGATCTGTATCCCGCGAGGAACTCGTCCGAAATCGGCGAGTAGTCGCCGGTAGGCGGAGTGCTGGTCGTTCTAGGTGCTGCGATCGCGCAGGGGATCATTTCGCTCGAATCCTCGCGCGTCTCCATCGATTAATGCACGTTGGATCAAAGACATGCGCGAGGATCGGCACGTGATTGATTTGAGGACATGGTTGCCACGCAGTGTTGAGGCTATTGGCGGGTGGCAGGAGCAGTTCGGTTCGTTCGAGGTTCACCCGAGCCTTCAGGTTTCTGACGAGGTTGTCGCGGACGCTTTCGGCCGTCTTACTGAACGACTTCAAGACAACTACCCGTTTGGGCATCCACGCTATGTGGGTCAGATGCTCAAACCGCCTCATCCGGTGGCAACACTCGGTTATGTAACGGCAATGCTCATAAACCCAAACAATCATGCTCTCGACGGCGGGCCTGCCACAGCGCAAATGGAGAAAGAGGTCGTCGCCCGCCTAGCAACAATGTTTGGTTTCAGCGAGCATCTAGGCCACCTCACATCGAGTGGGACAACGGCGAATCTTGAAGCGTTGTGGGTCGCGCGGGAACTGCATCCGGGCAAGGCCATTGCGTACAGTGCTGACGCTCATTACACGCACAGCCGGATGTGTCAGGTGCTTGGCGTCGAAGGGATTCCGGTCGCTACTGACGCAGCCGGACGGATGGATCTGGATGATCTCGCTCGCCTGCTCGCGAGTGGACGCATTGGCACGGTGGTCGCAACGCTCGGAACGACCGGGCTGGGGGCCCTTGATCCGTTGGACGAGATCGTCTCGCTTACATGGCAGTACGGCGCTCGAGTCCACGTCGATAGCGCCTACGGCGGTTTCTTCACGTTGATTGCTGATGATTCCGCTGACGGTGTGGCGTCGGCTCCGTATGCGGCGATTGCCCTTGCCGACAGCGTGGTCGTAGATCCTCATAAGCATGGTTTGCAGCCGTATGGATGTGGAGCTGTCCTGTTTGCTGATCCAACCGTTGGGCGTTTCTACGTCCACGATTCGCCATACACGTACTTCAGTTCTGATGAACTACACCTCGGCGAGATCTCACTTGAGTGCTCACGTGCCGGCGCTGCGGCAGCTGCCTTGTGGTTGACGCTGGAAGTGATCCCACTGAGTGACGCTGGTCTAGGGCAGGTGATGCGTGCCAATCGACGTGCGGCACTGCACTGGCACGACCTGCTCACTAATTCCGATCAATTCACCGCCTACCAGCAGCCCGAGATCGACATCGTGACGTATCTGCCGCGACGGAGTTCGCTCAGCGAGGTTGATCGCGTGAGCGCCGCACTTTTCGTCGCCGCCGCACAGGGTGATCCCACGCAGCAGATTCACCTCGCAACGTACAACGTCAAGGGTGCGGATCTTCTTCGGCGCGGTCACGAGGTTGAACTCGACCGAGATGCTGGCCGCATCATGCGAAGTGTGGTTATGAAGCCCGAGTCGGGTGCAGTCATCGATTCCATTCATGCTCGGCTGGAGGAACTGGCTCGATCTGTCTAGTGCGATTAAGTCGGTCGTCTTAGCCGAATCGGGGGAGTGCGAGCGCTAGGCTGCTGGCATGCCTGTTGCACACTTCGCGTACACCGCCATCGACTGCTCCAACGCTCGCACTCTCTCTCAGTTCTACGCTGACCTCAGTGGTTTGATTATTCAAGAAGGCGGTTCGGACGATTGGGTAATGCTGCTCGCCGAGAATGGTGCGGGCATCGCATTCCAGCAGATTGACGACTACGTCTCGCCAACGTGGCCAGGTGGTGAGCACCCACAGCAGATGCATTTGGACTTCGAGGTCGATGACTTAGACGAGGGCGAACGTCAGGTTCTTGCACTTGGAGCCACCAAGCACGAACTTCAACCTGCCCCCGACGCGTTCCGCGTTTACCTGGATCCTGAAGGCCACCCGTTCTGCCTGATCAATGAGTGACGCGACGGCAACTTCGCCCGGGTCCTCTGAAAACCCGCAGGCTACGCAACTCAGTGGCGCCACTGCTCTGAAGGCGGTTGGTTTGGCGATCGTTGTCGGGTTCGTTGCGGCCGTTGGTGCCGCACTGTTTTACGAGGTATTCGAAGTTGCTCAGAAGTTTCTCTACAAGGACATCCCAGCGCACTTCGGCTGGTCCGACATCCCTTCATGGTGGGCCGGCTTAGTTCTCGTCGTGGGCGCGACGGTGGTGGCACTTGCGCGTCGGTTGCCGGGCGCCACGGGGCAAGGTCCACTCACAGAATTCCACTTCACCAATCCGGCCATCATGGCGCCGTCAATCTTGATCGCTGCCTTCGCCACTCTCGCCTGTGGTTTCGCCCTTGGCCCTGAGGCGCCGCTGATTGTGTGCGGATCAGCCATTGGCGCTGTCTTGGTGCGCAAACGAGATCCAGATACCGTGATGCTCGCGATGTTCCTTGGCGGAATCGCCGGAATTGGATCAGTTTTTGGTAATCCACTCGTTGCTGGATTCATGGTGCTCGAGTTCATCGCGCTCGGAACGGCCCCCGCGATGTTGATAGTGCCGGCTTTCGTGGCATTGGCCAGTGGCTACCTGGTGCAAATTGGCATTCTTGGTTGGTCAGGAGTTGGCGTTCACAGTCTCGAGGTCCCGGGAGTCCCGACGTACCCGACCATTCTGCCCAAGGATCTGATTATCGGGGTCTTTGTCGCTGCCGGTGCTGGGTGCATCGGCGTGATTGCTCGCAGGATTGGTATGCGCATTGATGTGCAAGCGACGCGACGTCCCGTCCCGATGCTCTACATCGTGGCGGCCATGACTCTGCTCGCCCTCGTCATCGCGTCGAATGGATTTGGTCTACCGGCAAATCAGGTGCTGTTCAACGGGGCTAGCGGTATACCGACTCTGTTGACGCAGACATCGGTCGTCACCGTGCTGGTGATTATGGCCTGCAAGCTCATTGCCTACTCTGCGGCGTTGGGTGGTGGCTACCGAGGTGGCCCAATTTTCCCCGCGACGTTCCTTGGCGTTGCCGCCGGAGTGCTCGCATCCCTTGTTTTTGGCGTGTCAGTCACTGCGATGGCGGCAGCAGGGATTGCGGGGGTGGCTGCGGCGATCATGAAACTGCCAGCGACTTCAGCGCTGCTGGCCACACTGCTGCTGATGAGTTCGATTCAGACTGTCGCTCCATTTGCGATTTATGGAGCAGTAATCGGATTCCTCATCCGCGTAGCTATTGATATGCGCTTCCCGGAGGCAATCCACGGGCATCAACCGCTTATGGATGAGCCGGCTGCATTACCAGCGTAAACCAGGTTCGGCTGGCCTAGCCCTTGACCGAACCCGCAAGTAGTCCGCGAACGAAGTACCGCTGTAGGGCGAAGAACACAACGAGTGGCATCAAGATTGAGACGAACGCCCCAGCTGTCACGAGATGAAGGGCAGACCCATACGTGCCCTTGATGTTCGACAGGTAGACCGTCATGGGCGCCACCTGATCGTTGCCACCGGCGAACGTCAGGGCGACGAGCAGATCGTTCCAAACCCAGAGGAATTGGAAGATCGCGAAAGAGGCGATCGCCGGGATGGATAACGGCAGGACGATCGTGCGAAAAATGCGTAAATGTCCGGCGCCATCCATCACGGCTGCTTCCATCAGATCCTTGGGAATCTGCGACATGAAGTTGTGGATGAGGAAGATGGCGAGAGGAAGAGCAAACATCGTGTGCGCGATCCAGAGCTGGTAGTACGTTCCGTGCCCGCCAATCGGAGGGATGATCGAGACTCCGTTGACCTTCCACCCCTTGTTGAATAGTTGCAGAAGTGGCAACAGTGCCATTTGGAGCGGAACCACCTGAAGTGCGAAACAGGTTACGAAAATGAACGTTGATCCGCGGAATGGAATCCATGCCAACGCGTATGCGGCCATGGTGGCGATCGCTAATGGAATCAAAACTGCGGGAATGGTGATGATCAAAGAGTTAATGAAGAACTGCTCTATTCCCTGCGGGATCACATCACCGCCAGTGATCACCTGAGAATAGTTATCAGCTGTGAACGTATGGTCGACGAAGGCATTCCACCAGCCATTCTGATTGGCTTTGTCCGATGGTCGCAGAGACGTGACGAACAGGCCAAAAGTTGGAATGGTCCACAAAATCGTGATGACGATGACGAAGAAACTTGCCCAGGGACTGCTGAGGTTTCGACGAACGGCCGATGAAACTGCTTCGGGCGCAGCTGCTTTCTCTTCTTGCACAGTTGACGCGCTCATCGGGCGTGATCCCTTCGCAACTGAATGATGTTGTAGATCACGACTGGGATGACGCCGACGAACAACACGACGGCGAGAGCCGAGCCCCGTCCGGCATCGAACTGCACGAAGGACTGTGCGTACATTTCGTTCGCGAGCACTTGCGTGCCGAAGTTACCGTTGGTCATGGTGCGAACAATGTCGAAGACCTTGAGAACCCCGATCATGATCGTGGTAAGCACTACGACGAGGGTCCCGCGAATCATCGGAATCGTGACCGAACGGAAAAGGCGGCCACCGGTTGCACCATCCAGCATGGCCGCTTCGACGACGTCAACCGGAATTGCCTTGATGGCCGCGGAGAGCACAACCATGGCGAAACCGACTTGGATCCAAATGAAGATGACCATAAGTAGGAAGTTGTTCCAGAACGGAATGAGGATCCAGTTCGGTGGATTATCGACGTGGAACAGCATTGCGAGTTGACTCAGGAGTCCGATTTGCTCTGAGCCTGGCTCGGTGTATTCGTAGACCAGACTCCAGATGATGCTGGCACCAACGAATGAAATTGCCATCGGCATGAAGATCAAGGATTTGGGGATCGACTCACGCTTCATACGGTCGATCAGCACGGCCAGGAGCAGGCCGAGGCCGGTTGAGACCAGGGGAGTGATGATGACCCAAAGCGCAGTGTTCCGAAGCGTTACCAGATTGTCTGGATTGGTAAATACCCAGTTGAAGTTGGCTAGCCCGACGAACTTCCTGTTGTTTGCATCTTTAAAGCTCGAAATGGTCGTGAGGATTGCCGGAACTACCAACCCGGCCGTCAGCAGAACAACGGCGGGCCCCAGCATCACCAGTCGAGCTGTTGGAGTTTGGATGCGTCCGGAGGTCTTGGACCCGAGGTAGAACACCAGCAGCAGGACGCCGAAGAATGCGGCCAAAGCGGTGCCCATTTGCTGAAACTTGTCGAGCGTTTCAATCATGAACGGACTCATTGCGCACATCCTCTCTTTAGTTCTTAGCTGCTGCGTTTGGCGATTTAGGCACACATAGTAAGACCTTGTGAGTGGGGCCCACAGGGAAATTCCCCTGTGGGCCCCACACCGGCAACTATCGCCGAGGTCGTGCGTTGGTTATGACGTCGGCCAAGCGGCGTCGATTGCGTTGAGGACTGCGTCAGTTGACTTGTCCTCAGCGAACCATGCGGTTAGCTGCTTCCACTCTTCACCCGCACCGACGGCTGCCGGCATGAGGTCAGAGGCATCGAAGCGGAAGGTTGCATCGCTCTTGGTGAGGTACTGAGCCGAGAGCTTGCTGATGTTGTCGGTGTACGCGTCCAGCGGTACGCCGCTGTTCGCCGATACCCAACCACCCTGCTTTACCTTCTCGGTTGCGAACTCACCTGAAGATAGGTAGGTCTGGAACGCTGCAACCTCTGGCTTGTCGGAGAATGCGGCTACGAATTCGCCACCACCGACGATCGGCGTCGGGATGTCGGCCTTGATGCCCGGCAGGTAGAAGGCGTAAACGTCGCCGTCTTCAGCGATCTTGGCACCCTTCTTGAACGTGTCCCACTGTGCCGCGTAGAACGAGGCCTGCTGGAGCATTCCACACTTGCCGTCAAGGATCGGCTTACCTGCATCCTGGAATGCGGTTGTTGCGATGGTCTTGACGTCGCCGTGTCCACCGTTGACGAACAGCGGATTCTTCATCCAGCCTGCGAGCAGATCCATCGAGGACTTGATCTGGGGGCTGTTGAACTTGACGGTGTGGTTGACCCATTGGTCGTATACGTCGCCGCCCTGGGTGCGCAGTACGATCTGCTCCAGCCAGTCAGTGGCCGGCCAGCCGGTGGCTCCACCAGATTCGATACCGCCACACCATGGCTTGACACCATCCTTGACCATCTTGGCTGAGAGAGCAGTGAGCTCGGCCCACGTGGTGGGAACGGTGTAGCCCTTGGCCTTGAAGACGCTGGGCGAGTACCAGACGAATGACTTCATGTTCGAACCGAGCGGAGCGGCGTAGAACGTGCCGTCAACTGAGCCGTAGTTCTTCCACGCTGGGTTCCAGTATTTGTCCACGTTCGCCGTTACCGTTGCGGGAGCCGCAACGGGCGGGTTCTGGCCCTGGGCTAGCTTGGCAAGCAGGCCAGGCTGCGGGATGAACGCGATATCTGGGGCGTTACCACCGGCGATACGGGTGGGCAGCTGGGCTTCGAACTGATCGCTACCTTCGTACTTGACGGTGATGCCAGTGCACTTCGAGAACTGTGCCCATGCCGCCTCAAACTTCTGCTGCTCTGGCGGCAGGATCGAGGTGAACACCGAGACCGTAGTGCCGGCAGCGAACGTGCCGTACGAGGCATACGGCTGGCACTCGGCGCTGACACTTGCCGAGGTGGATGGGCTCGTGGAGGCTGTGCCGCCGCCACCCGACGATGAACCACATGCTGCGAGGGCGAATGCGGCTGCAACGCCTCCCGCGATGAGGACGCTTGAGCGTCCTCGGGTCTTCAGACTCATGCTGTCTCCCTTAGGAACGTGGATACTTCCGCCCAGCGGCGTTGTATGTAAGCGCTGTCATACAACACCTAAATGGATGGAGATGCAAGCGTTTTCAGGAGGATTTGTTCGATGTAAACGATTACGATTTGATTACGCTAGCGAGACGGGGCCGTTCATCCACCACGTCGTATTCGCCGGAATGGACGTCTGAATATGTTCTGAATTCACACGTCGGGAACAAAGCAGCAGGTCACCGGCTGTTATGAGCTCGCGAGACTCGGAACCTGTATTGGTGACGACGGTAAAATTGTCGCGCCTAAGTATCAGGACGTTGCCGTCCGTGGCGACGATCGGGTGCTGTTCGAGAATCGATCCGCGCAACGTCTGGCGGATGCTCAAAGCTCGGCGAACAAGGTTGAGTGTGGATTGCTCGTCGGACTGCTGTGCTTCCCGCGTAAGTGAGCGCCACTCGGCGGGCTGACTCAACCAGGTGGATGCCGACAGGCTAAATCCAAAACTTGGAGTGGTGCCCGACCATGGAAGTGGGACGCGGGCGCCGTCCCGGCCTAGCTGTGCTCCACCGGATCGGAACCACACCGGGTCGTCTCGCTCTGCGTCGGGAACGTCGACATCTTCAAGGCCGAGTTCCTGGCCTTGGTATATGTACGTGGAGCCGGGTAATGCAAGAGTTAGGCACAGCAAAGCGCGGGCGCGGGCGATTCCATCGGCGCCGCCACCCAGTCGCGTGGCAAGCCGCGGCGTGTCGTGGTTATCAAGGGCCCAAGTAGGACTTCCAGCCGTCATGTCCGCCAGAGTGCGGGAAATTGCGTCGCAGAGATGTGTGGCATCCCATGGGGCTACGAGGAAATCGAAATTGAAGATCTGGTGGAATTCGTCCGGTCGGACGTAGCGGTTAGCCCTTTCAGGTGGATACACCCACGCCTCAGCGACACTGACAAGATCCTCGCTATGCGCGTCCATGACCGCACGCATCATGCGGATGTAATCGTGCACCTCGTCGCGGTCGAAGATGCGTGAGTTGTTGACCAATTCACGCCGTTCGAAGGACTCGGGGCTTCCATCAAATAGGTCTAAGCGAATTGCGTCGATAAGGGCCTGCGGGTCATTTTGATCGGCATAGGTCATGTCTTTTGCCATGCCCATAGCGACGTCGACTCGGAATCCGTCAACGCCCTGATCCAGCCAGAATCGTAGGGTGTCGCACATGTCCTGCTGGACTTCTGGCTGAGTCCAATTGACGTCGGGTTGCTCGGGCGCAAACAGGTGCAGGTACCACTGACCCGGTGAGCCGTCAGCATTTACAGTGCGCGTCCACGCTGGGCCATTGAAGACGCTAATCCAATTGTTTGGCGGTTCGTCCCCGCCGGCCCCCCTGCCGTCACGGAAGTGGAATCGTGCCCGCTCGGGAGAGTTTTCCGGGCTTACCAACGCCTGTTGAAACCAAACGTGCTGTTCAGAGACGTGGTTGGGGACGAAGTCGACAATGATGCGCAAACCCAATTCATGCGCCTTGACGATCAGCGCCTGCGCGTCGGCCAACGTTCCAAAGCGAGGGTCAACGTCTCGGTGATCGGAAATGTCATAACCCGAGTCCGCCATCGGTGAGGCGTAAAACGGAGACAACCAGACTGCGTCGACGCCCAGGTCAGCAATGGCAGGGAGCCCCTCAATGACACCCCGTAGGTCCCCTTGGTTTTGTGACCCTGAGGCACGAAACGAGCGTGGGTAGATCTGATAGATGACGGCATCGTGCCACCAAGTCGCTGACATGTGTGCTCAATTGCCTTTCGGGGGAGCGCTGGAACTGCGGACGATGAGTTCGACCGAAACGGACTGCTTACTGGGTACGTACGATTCCCCCACGGACAATTTCTCTTGAAGCGCGAGCGCAGCTAAGCGGCCCATTTCGGCCACGGGCTGCGCGACGGTAGTCAGGTTCGCCAGTTCACTCTGCGGGTGTCCATCGACCCCTACGAGTGCCACATCTATGCCCGGCGTGAGGCCATGTCGGCGCAGGGCAATGATGGCTCCGAAGGCCATCTCGTCAGAAAGGCAGAAGACGGCAGTCGGAGTTGTCTCCCGGCTGAGCAGTTCGACCATTGCTCGTTCGCCACCTTCTCGAGTGAACGACCCGAACGACGTCAGCGACGGACTCGGCGTGATGCCATTGCGCGTTAAAGCCTCGTTATAGCCATCGGTTCGGTCGTCCTGGGTTGCGAAACCATCGTCGTTCGTAGCACCCGAGATCAATCCAATGTCACGGTGACCGAGGTTGATGAGGTGCTGCGTTGCTAGCCGTCCGGTCTCGATGTCGTTGATGGCCACACTGGACACGCGATCGCTCAGGCTTCCCACGACGGTGAGCGGAAAATCATGTTCGATCAACTGTGAAATCTCGGGGTGATCGTCAGGTAGGGCGATCGCGACGGCACCGTCGGCGCGTGAGCGCAGTCGCTGTTCCAGCGGAACTGTGGACGGACGTTCCGGGTTACCGACCTCGACCAGGAGTAGGTCCAGAGGACCTTCAGTCAGCGCCATGGCGACGCCGGAGATAACGGTGGCAAAAAACCACCGTGCGACGTAGGGAGTCAGGACAGCGATCGTTCCCGTTCGCCCGCTGGCGAGACGCGACGCGCTTGGCGATGCCACATAGTCCAGACGCTGTGCCGTCTCGACCACTCGACGTCGCGTGGCCTCATCAACGTATGGAAGCCCTCGCAATGCGCGTGAAACAGTTGCAGTGGACACACCAGCCGCCGTTGCGACTTCGCGAATTGTGGCCGACATGGCACCTCCATCCTGCAAGCGTTTACTGATTGGTACATCAGCGTACATGGAACGACCCGGTAACGGTAGGAGCCTGCGATAGCCTTCCAGAATGTCTGAACTCGTCCTGCCCCTAACGACGGCGCGGTTGACTCTGCGGGCGATTACCGTCGAAGACGAAGAAAACATTTTCGCGCTGTACGGCAACCCTGAGGTGGTGCGGTATCTCTATGAGGATGTCGTTGAGCGCGCCAATATCTCAACCCATTTGCTGCGCTACATATCTGCGGGTCTTCCTGACGACGGCCAGTGGTTGTCCCTCGCGATTGAACACGACGGCATATTCGTAGGTCAGGCGTCGGTCTGCTACCGAAGCGCTGAGCATCGCCAGGCCGAGATTGGGTACATCTTGGTCCCATCCGCCAATGGACACGGCTATGCCACGGAGGCATCGGCCCGCATGATTCAACTCGCTTTCGACGAGTTGGGCGTACATCGCGTTGTCGGACGGATCGAAGCGCGTAATGCTCCGTCAGAACGCGTGTTGCAACGCCTCGGCATGCGCAAAGAGGCTCACCTCATTCAAAACGAATGGGTGAAAGGCGAATGGAACGACGAGATTGTTTACGCCATCACCGAGCCGGAATGGCGACTTCAGCAGGGCTGAGCAATCAGCTGTCGTCGTGACTTAGTGCAGAGCCGTGGCGAACATCGCGAGGATTCGTTGCCATGCGTCGTCTGCGTCGGTGTCCACGTAGCCGACATTGAGACCAGCGATTTTTTGGACCGGCTTCATCCAACCTGGGCCTTCAGACAGATTCATGAAGGAGTGGCCCGAATTCGGGTACTCCTTCACGTCATTCTCAACGCCGGCGGCGGTGAGGACAGATTCGAGTTTGGCCGCAGCTCCCTTCAAGCTCTTGTCTAAACCGCCATACGAAGCGACGACAGGACAGGCACCGTCGAGCGCAGCATTGAGATGCTTGGGCAGTTGGCCGTAGTTGGGAGCGGATGCGTCGAACCCCTTGTTGGCCATGACGATTGCAAAGCCACCACCAAGGCAGAAACCCGTGATGCCCACCTTGCCCGTGCAGTCATCTCGACTGGCGAGCCATTCGCGAATGGCCGTGAGCTGAATCACCGGATCACCCTCGCCACTGGACATGGCTTTGGCAAGGCTGACTAGGCAGCCGAGTGTGTTACCCGTGGCGAGGAAGTCGGGAGCGAACGCGAGGTATCCATCGCCGGCGAACTTATCTGCGATGTGACGAATGTCGTCGTCTAGGCCGTACACCTGATGAACGACGACGACGGCAGGCCACGGGCCTGGAGTCACGGGTATGGCCAGATGGCCCTGCACAGCTCCGGCACTGGTAGGAACGCTGATGGACGACATTGCGACCTCCTTTGTCGTCGTGAAGGTATATGCCACAGGTTTTTCGCGCAGGTCCCACACCGATTCGATGTGGCACCCGTAGTATGACGTCGAGGGGCGTGGAAATCTGACCCAGCGAGATTTTGCCACTACCGCCGATCACAAGAGTCAGGTTCCACGATGGACTACATCCAAGAAGTGCTGATCGACCCAATCAGCCGCATCCTTTGGAACTACGTACTGGTGTACCTGCTCATCGGAGCGGGTCTCTGGTTCACGATTCGTACGCGTTTCGTGCAGGTGCGCATGTTCCCACAGATGATCCGCACGATGTCGGGGTCGAGACAGGGATCTGAGGGCGGGATTTCCTCGTTCCAAGCTTTTGCAGTTGGACTGGCATCGCGTGTTGGCACGGGAAACATTGCTGGCGTCGCGATTGCACTGACGCTCGGTGGACCGGGTGCCGTGTTTTGGATGTGGGTCGTTGGGTTGATCGGAATGGCTACCGGCTTTGTTGAAGCCACGCTTGCTCAGATCTACAAGGTGCGGTGGCCCGATGGGAGTTTTCGCGGTGGGCCTGCGTACTACATCCAAACAGGTCTGAAGTCCCGGGCAGGTGGAGTCGTCTTCGCCGTCTTACTGATTATTACTTTCGGTGTCGCGTTCAACATGGTGCAGGCCAACACGATCAGTGATGTGCTCAAAAGTGCCCACACTGTTGACCAAAAGTGGAGCGCGATCATTCTGGCCGCGTTGACAGCACCTGTCGTCTTTGGAGGCGTTCGTCGCATCGCGAAGGTGGCCGAGCTGGTACTGCCTTTCTTCGCACTCGTGTACGTACTTCTAGCTGTCGTCATCATCGTGACGAATCTCGGTTCGCTGCCCGCTGTCTTCTCGGACATTTTCAGTTCTGCGTTCGGTCTCAATCCAGCGCTTGCTGGTACGGCCGGAGGCATTACCGCCGCGATGTTAAACGGCGCGAAGCGAGGCCTGTTCTCCAACGAAGCAGGTATGGGTAGCGCCCCCAACGCCGCCGCAACGGCCACGGTGGACCACCCTGTGAAGCAGGGGCTCGTGCAGTCTCTTGGGGTGTTCGTCGACACGATCATCATCTGCTCTTCTACAGCCTTCATCATCTTGCTCGCCGGGCCGAGTGTCTATGTGCCGGGTCAGACGGGAGCTGCTGCTGGAGCCTCCCTAACGCAGACTGCCGTTGCTGCGTTGCTCGGTAACTGGACGACTGGTCTGATGACTCTGCTGATTTTTGTCTTCGCGTTCTCGTCTGTCCTCGGCAACTACTCCTATGCAGAGGTTAACTTGGACTTCCTCGGCGTAGGTCCGCGCGGGCTCATGCTCTTCCGCATCGTGGTGATCGCGTCGGTGCTCGTCGGCGCATTGATCGCATTGGAATCCGTGTGGGCGATCGCCGATGTGGCCATGGGATTAATGGCTCTGGTGAACCTGACCGCGATCATTTTGCTGGGCAAGTGGGCCTTCGGCGCGTTGGCGGATTATCAACGTCAGAGGGCCGAGGGCAGTGATCCGGTTTTCGCTGCGGAAAACAATGGATCACTACCCGGAGTGCTACCCGGAGATATTTGGTGAATCGGTAACCCGCGTCACTTGCACGAGGGTTTCGTGGAAGAACGCCGAGCCCCGATCGTCGTCTGGCAAGGATGGGTTGGTGAGCGCATTGACCGCACGTCCCTCTGGTGAATTGCGATTCCAGTAGCCGAAAGGCATTGAGGCAAGGCCTGGCTGCAGATCGTCGCTGATCTCTGCGACGAGAGTTAGGGAGCCGCGATCGTTGTGCACGCGAACCCAATCGCCCTTGCTGATGCCGCGTGCCTGCGCGTCGGTCGCGTCGAGTTCGAGTGACGGATGGCCTGACGATGCATAGTGCTTCGGAAAACCGCCGTAGTTTGCATTGAGGAACTTGGGATTCTGCTTACGCGACATGAGTTCGAGTGGGAATCGCTCGGCAAGTGCGGGATTACCGGCTCTCGTCTCACCTCCCGCGCGAAACTCCAGTGAGCCCAGACGCATCGCTCGCGTCGGCACGTCGGGAATGTCATCGACGTGCGGACGCGAATCGCGAGAAACATTCAGACGTGCCCAACCTTGGCTCGCGAGGCCTTCGTAAGTGATCCCCTCTAAGAATGGGTGGTCGCTGGCCAGCAGATCCCGGATCACTTCTTCATCGGTCATCCGCAGAACGTCATCGTCGACGCCAAGGGCGGCCGCTAGTCGGCGTGCAATTTCGGAGTTCGGGAGCGAATCGCCGGCGGGGGAGATCGCTGGCTGGTTGAGCGCGAGGTAAAAGTGACCCCACGAGTAGGAGAGATCTAGATGCTCGATCTGCGTGGTACTCGGCAGGATGATGTCCGCGTACTGAGCGGTATCGGTCATCAAGTGTTCGATGACAACCGTGAAAAGATCCTCTCGCTGCAATCCTTCGATCACTCGATTTTGATCAGGCAGCACACTGACTGGATTCGAGTTATGCACGACGAGCATGTCGATGTTCGGATCGGAAGGTTTCGGAGCGAGCAGCACTTCACCGAGACGTGCCATGTTGAACGCTGGGCGCTTATGCTCGCGAAGCGGCATATTGAGCGCGGCGAACTGCCAGCCTTGAACCGAACGCGCCAAACCACCGCCCAGTTCGTTGAATAGACCGAGCACGGCCGGCAGCATCGTCACCGCGCGCAAGATGTCGCGGCCTACCTCGCGGTGTTCGGGCCCGACGAGAACTCGCACAGCAGTAGGGCGGGCGGTAGCCATGCGATGGGCCAGCCACTCGATCTGCTCAGCGGGTACCCCGCAGGCTTCCGAGGCTCGCTGGGGCGTCCAGTGTGCTGCGCTCGTCCTGAGTTCGTCCCAGCCGGTGGTGCGAGCTTCGATCCAGGATGGGTCGGTTAGACCGTCGCGATCGATGACGTGTAGCAGGCCAAGGACGAGTGCGACGTCGGTTCCAGGCCGCAACTGGATGAACGTATCGGCCTCGCGGGCGGTATCTGTGCGAACCGGGTCGACGACGATGATCTGCGCACCATCAGCACGGGCCTGCTCGATCGTCGGCCATAGGTGTCGATTCGTAATGCGCGTGTTCGTTCCCCACAGAACGATCGTCTTGGCCTGATACATCGATTCAGGGTCAATGCCGAACGGACGTCCAAGTACATCAGCCGAGCCCTGCCACGATGTGACCCCGCACAACTCGCGGTGAATATCGCTTGCGCCAATCACGTCGAAGAAGTGGTCGAGCATCACGCCCATTTGCACGAGGCCCTGAGTGCCGGCGAAGGAGAACTGGGCGATGGATTCGCAGCGACCTGCGTCGATGCGGGTTCGGATTTGCGCCGCTATCTCTGCGATCGCGTCGTCCCAGCTGATCGGTTCATAGGCGCCGCTGCCCTTGGGGCCGCTACGACGCAGGGGAGTGAGCAGTCGATCCGGGTGATACACGCGATCGAGGAATCGATTGACCTTCGGGCAGAGAGTGCCGCGGGTGATGGGGTGCTCGGCATTACCCTTGAGCTTGGTGGCAACACCGTCAACGACGGTCACTTCCCAGGCGCAGGTATCAGGGCAATCGTGATGACATGCACCGAGAACCTTGAGCTCCGTCATTCCAACAATGTATCGGGCAGCCCTTGCTAAGTTCTGGTTATGGCACTTGATGAGCAGTTTGGAAGTGAGCGAGAGACCCTCGAGGCGCACCTCGAGCAAAACCGCGAGATCGCGATCTCGAAGGTTCGCGGACTTTCGTGGGATCAAGCCACGAAGCGACTCGGCGCCTCAGCGACGAGTGCGGCCGGGATCATTCGTCATCTCACTGATGTTGAGCGCTGGTGGTTCCGTCGCTTCTTGGCAGGTGAGTCGGATGTGCCCTTCCGGTGGAGCGATACCGAAGAGGACCTCGAGTTTCTTTTCACCGATGATGACAATCTCGAGGCGGTAATCGCCGACTACGAAGCCGCATGTGCCGAGAGTCGCGCGGTTACGTCACGCTATGAACTGACAGATCAGGCGATCCGCGCCGATCACGCAGGTGAACGGCCGAGTTTGCGATGGATCTACGTCCACATGATTGAAGAGACAGCCCGTCACAACGGCCATCTCGATATCTACCGCGAATTGCTCGACGGCAAGATCGGTTACATCTAGCCCGGACCGTTCGGTCAAGGATTGTTGGCCGCTGACCTACTTGCGAGGTGTTGCGGCGTACTCGTCGTGAATCGCACATAACTGCTCGATGCTCACCGCACCCGCGTACTTCGCGATCACGTCAACAGGTAGGTCGTCCAACTTTCGAAATCGCACGCACCCCTTACCGATATCGAGTCGTTTACCAGTGGCCTTGTATTCCTCGATGAAGTTCTCGCGGCCGCGGCCGTCGCCTTGCAGGCAACCCATGTAGATGGCCATGTGATTTTTCTGGCTCGCCACTGCCGTGTGCATGATGGGCTGGCCGTTGTACGTCTCGGGGTAGACAGAGAGCGGAACTTCAAACGCGATCATTCCTCAGTTGATGTTTTCCTCGAGTCCTTTGGGCAGCTTTTTGCGCAGTGTTTTGAGCACAACAGTGAGGGCCTCCGCTCGATCGTCGGGCAGCTCGGCGAGATACTCATTAACGGTCGTTGCCTCGGATCGCATGCGCTGATGCTACTGATCGAGTTAAAGGGAACGCGCGTTAGGCGCGCATTGCTGACACGGTGCTGCCTTCGTCAGTAGGGTCGTCGAATGAGTGATATTGCGCGCATCTGCTGGTGGTTGAGCGAAGCGATGTCACATCCCGAGTTCGCTGGGGAACCGGCGACGCCGCTGCGAGGTGACACAACTGCTGATGTCGCGATCGTCGGTGGTGGGTTCACAGGGCTATGGACGGCTTGGCATCTCAAGCAGAGCGATCCTGGCGTTGACGTTGTGGTCGTAGAGCAAAGCGAGTGTGGCTTCGGGGCATCAGGTCGTAACGGTGGCTTCATCAGCGGCTACACCGATCAGGCCGGACACCTCGCTGACGTCTATGGGTTGGACGGCGCCTGCGCAATCATCGAAGCTGGGGATACAGCAGTAGCAGGAATTGCGCACTGGCTAGATTCGCAGGGGATCGACGCATGGTTTCGCCCGGACGGATCCATGGCGGTGGCATCGTCGGTGGCTCAATTGGGAAGTATCGACAACCAGTTGGCGGCGGCTCGCAGAGTAGGAATAGCGGATCGATTCACCCCACTAGACCGCGATCAGGTGCGCACCCATTGCGATTCCGACGCATTCCACGGCGGCTATCTACTCGACGACGGGGGCACGGTACATCCCGCGCGGCTGGCTCGCGCTCTGCGGCAACGCTGCATCGACGCTGGCGTCCGGATTTATGAAAACACCACCGTCACGCCGCCGAACCCGGACGGGCGAGCCATCATCGAAACCGCCGCGGGAACGGTGCGGGCCGGCTCCGTTGTCCTCGGTGCGAACGCGTGGATGGCGTCGTGGCCGGTCTTTAAACGACGCCTCGTCGTACGTGGCACCTACATCGCAATCACGGCCCCAGCGCCGGAGCTTCTCGAACAGATCAACTGGACGAACGGCATGGGTATCTGCGACGTCCGCTCATCCCTGCGCTATCTGCGCACTACGCCGGATGGTCGGATTGCCCTTGGCGTCGGGGGACAGCGCGGCAGTTTCGACGATCGCGTCGATGCTCGTTTTGATTCAGACGAGGTTGGTCGGCGCAATGCGGTGAGCGCGATCCGAAAGTTCTTCCCGTCGTTCCGTGATGTGCCGATCGAGGCGAGTTGGGGTGGCCCGGTTGACCTCCCGTCGACCCATGAACCGTTCATCGGCAGCCTGCCCGGTGGCCGGGTCCACTACGCCGTTGGCTACACAGGTCATGGTGTTGCACCGACGTACTTGATGGGCGAAATCCTCGCCGCCCGAGTACGCGGAGTAGAGACTGCGCACACGTCGTTGCCATTCGTTGACTACACACCGCGGGCGTGGCCCATCCAACCCTTCCGCGGGATTGGTGCATCCATGGTGAACGCGGCGGTAGTTAAGCGCGACGATGCACTCGATGAAGGACGTCGGGTTGGCGCGCTCACGAAATTCACCACCGGCTTACCGGAACGGTTCGGCTACTACATCGGCTAGCTAGACGGTGGGACGATATGCCGCGTAGGTGCGCTGGATGGCAATGTGATCGGCGATGTATTTCGCGTCATGCCACACGCCCCAGATGAAGCTCGATCCGCGACGCGAAAGCCAAGGCAGGCCAAGGAAGTAAACGCCCTGCTCAGATGACACCCCGCGTCGATGTTGCGGACGTCCGTTCTCATCAAAAGCGTCAGCTTCAAGCCAGCGGTAGTCAGAGGTGAAACCAGTCGCCCAGATGATCGAGGTGACACCGGCGTTAGCCAGATTCAACTCAACAAGCGGATCGGTAACGCTTGTGGGCAGCGGCCCCAACTCATGTGCGTCCAATTCGAGTGGCAAGTCCAGACCGTTTCGCGCAACGTGGGCATCAGCCTGACGAAGCACTGCGAGATAGTTCTCGTCGCCAGCGGTGATGTTCTTCTCCAGATCGGCGGCGAACTGCATCGTCCCGTCAGAGTAAGACGTTGTATGGCCAACAAGCGTCATCCCGCGTGCCGCGAGGTTGCGGAAGTCGACGGTGTGGCCGCCGTTCGCGCCGCTAACAGCGATCGTGACATGCTTGGCTCCCTGCGGCGGGGTTTGCAAATCCCACAGTCCGAGGACGCCAAGCCACCACACAAAGTCACGTTCGCGGTAGCGACGAGGGGGACGATCATGTTCGCCGACCGACAGGTACACCTCGCGGCCCGATGCTAGGAGTTCGTCGGCGATCTGCACCCCAGATGCACCAGCACCAATGACCAGGACCGCACCGGCTGGCAGTTGATCAGGGTTCTTGTACGAGCTCGAGTGAAGCTGGGTGACCGGCGCCTCGGAAGGAACGATCGACGGAATCACGGGGTGCTGGAATGCCCCTGTCGCGGCAACGACGTAACGCGCATTGATTCCGCCGTCTGTGGTCTCCACGTTTAAGCCCGGGCCGTCGGAGTTACGTCGAACCGACGTCACTTCCACGCCACAGCGAATCGGTGCGTTGTACTGCTCGGAGTACTTAACGAAATACTCAGCGACCTGTTCCTTGGCCGCGAATTCGTCAGGGCCAAGACTCGAAAACTCTAAGTTTGGAAAGCGGTCGTGCCATACCGGTCCGTTTGTAACGAGTGAATCCCAACGCTCCGATCGCCAGCGCTCGGCAATGCGTCCGCGCTCAAGCACCACGTGGGGGATGCCAAGACCAGTGAGATGCTCGCTCATCGCGACGCCGGCCTGGCCTGCGCCAACGACGAGTACCTCAACAGATTCTTGCATCGCTTCGTCTCCATTCACGCCGACAGCCTAGTCAGAGGTTGAAGGTTATGGTCAAGGGGTCTGAATCGCGGGCGAGATTGAGTCAGCTTGGGTCGAAGCGGACCGGGTCGAGGTCCGCACGGTGATGCCACCGAGGAGTCGCGTGGTTGCGGCTGCGATCTCATCCACGGCAGACTCGAACGCCTCCTGATTGGCACCGGACGGCGCACGCATCCCCGCGACCTTGCGCACATATTGAAGAGCCGCCGCACGAATCAACTCGTCGGTGACGTCATCAAGATACGGCGGACGCAGCGTCTGAATACTTCGGCACATGTGGCCATCGTAATTCGCCGATCGATGCGCCGGGTAAAGAACTAGGCGCGAGTGAAGGCAACCTTCACACCGAACCCGAGTAATACACCGCCGGTGATGCGATCTGTCCACGCCTGCACAGCTGGTCGTTGCAGCTGGGTTCTCATCACAGTCGAACCCAAGATGAGCAGGGTGAACCACAGGAGTCCCTCGAGCACATGGACGGACGCAAGGACGAGACCCGCGAGCGCGCCGGGGGTCTCGTGGGGCAGGAACTGCGGAAGCACTGCCATGTAGAAAACGCCGATCTTCGGGTTGAGAAGATTGGTAAGAAAGCCGCGCATGAAGTGTTCGCGCAGCGTCGTCTCGTCACCGCCGACGAGGTCAGCATCCGCCCCTGCGGAAGCTCCCGGACGGCGATTCCACAGGAGCTTAGCTCCGAGGTAAATCATGTAGGCGGCACCCGCGTAGCGAAGGAGGTCGTACACCAATTGTGAAGCGTTTAGAAGTGCTGACACGCCAACGGCTGCGGCGACACCCCAGACAAGGACGCCAGCGCTAATGCCGGCTCCGGTTGCATAACCAGCGAGCGGACCACCCGTCACCGCGGCGCGAAGAACTAGAGCAGTGTCCAGACCCGGAGTGATGGTCATGAGCCCAGCGACGATGGCGAAGCCGATGACTGCGGTGAGCATGCGGTGACGATATCTGAGACTAGGTTTATGGGTGGGTTGGTTTGCGATAGACCGAGATGTGGCTCTTGCTCTCAGAGGTGAACGGTGACTTGTCCCAGTCGGCGAAGCGATGTTCGAGTTCCAGACCCGCGAGTTGCGCCATCAGGTCTAACTCCGATGGCCAGACGTACCGGAAGTGGCCGACGTCGTATCGCACACTGCCGTCTGAGCGCCGGGTGTAGTGATGTGATGCGCATTCCTGTGTGACGACGTCGTACGTGTCGAACCCAAGATGGCCGTCACTCACGTCGAATGGAACCGCATTTTGACCAGGCGGCATTGAGCGCAGCGGTGGAACCCATAGTTCGATGACGAATCGTCCGCCCGAGGTCAGGTGTCGAGCAGCGTTTCTGAAGCACTCGACCTGTTCGGCTTGAGTGCGCAGGTTCGAGATCGTGTTGAAGACGAGGTAGACGAGTGAGAAATCGCCGTCCACGAGAGTGGTGGCCATGTCGCCGCGCACGACCGGAATTTCGTCGGGACGCACTTTGGTGCGTAGTACATCAATCATCGGTTGAGAAAGTTCAATGCCGCTAACGGCGACGCCACGCTGATGCAGGGGAATGGCCACTCGACCGGTTCCAATGGCGAATTCGAGGGCTGCGCCACTAGCGGCTAATTCCTCGAGGAGGTCGATAGTTGGCGCCAACACGACCACGGTCGCTAGGTCAGCCACATCCTCGTCGTACGTGGCGGCCGCGTCCGCATCCCAAACCTCGCTTGACGTCATAACCGCACACTAATCGACGCAGGGTCCACGGCACGGGCTCAGAGGCGGAAGAAAGGGCCGGGAAGCCGGCGTCGGGAGACACCTAGTGTTCACTTTGCATGTCTAACGTCTCAATGGTGAAAATTTTGGAGTGGTTCTGGATGTTCGCATGGCCGATTGTGTTCTTGATGATTTGTGCGGCCGCGCTCATCACAGTCGAAGGCTTCAGCCTGGTGACGAAGGGATTCGACCCTAAGGATCGCACCAACGACAACGTCGGTCGCGCGGCTTTAGCGTTTCTGAGCAGTGCGTTCATTTTCATCGGTGCGTTCACGATCATTACGTCGTGGACTGAAGATTCGAAGTTGCACGCCGCGGCTGAGCATGAGGTGGTCGCTGCGGAAACGCTCTTGCGTGAAGTCAAAGCAATTGCGCCTTCGGATTCAACGGTCCGGCTGGCTGTGATCGACTACACCAATGCTGTCTTGCGCTATGAGACGGGCGAGCAAGGCGAACTTGCCGCCAGTGTGCAGGCCGAGGATGCATTCGTGAAGGTTGAAGAGGTCACCGTCGACGTCGCGGAACATCCAGGCGTTGATTCATATCGTGCTGGCGAAGCGTTCGACACCCTCAACGACATCAAATTGGCTCGCCAAGATCGAATTGGCGAACTTACGAACACGGTTGCACTACCGCTGATCTTGTTGCTGATTGTGATGGCGGTTTTGAACCTGGCCGGCATCGGTATCTTTCCAAGCGGGACCTCGCGCAAACTTAAGCGAACCTTCGGTGTGATCGTGGCCGTAGCCGTAGCCGCAATGCTTACGTCGGTGGTGGTGCTGGAGTCAGCGCCATTCATTCATCAAGGACTTGCTGCACCGCTAGAGAGTTTCATCTCTGAACTAGACGCGGGCTGAGCT
>JBAXUN010000002.1:0-45932 GCA_037129655.1 Actinomycetes bacterium | reverse complement strand
AGATCGCGATTGACGATTTCGGAGTGGGCTATTCATCACTTGGCTACCTTGCACACTTCCCGGTCGACTACATCAAGATCGATCGATCGTTCGTTCAAGGCATTGATGTGAAACCCAACTTGAGCCGGCTCACCGAGGCGATTGTGGTGTTGGGTGAAGCGTTAAACCGACCACCGGTTGTTGAGGGTGTTGAAACCGAAGCTGAACTCGATGCGATCGTGAAGGCCGGGGCCCGCTACGCCCAGGGCTGGCTGTTCGATAAGGCGCTTCCGCTAGGCGATTTTCTCGCCGCCCTAGACCGGCAAGGTGAGCATGGGCCCGACGACTCGTCGGCCTTTGCTCGACAGGCGCGCTTAGACTTCGCCGTTGATTCATGAGGCGGCGTGGCGCGGCCATAGATCTGGGTTTTCACATGACGTGGGACTCGGGATGGGGATCACTGATCCGTGGCTCCGCGACTAGTGGTTTGATCGTGCAGTGAATGATTCAGCCGATGAGGTAGCAACCGATGTAGGGAGCGCACTCACGGCGGCCATCGAAGCAATCGGTGGTGAGGATCGTCTAGGTCAGGTTCACATGGCCGAGGCGGTCGCTCGCACTCTTGCCGGTGGTGGACATTTACTTGTGCAAGCTGGCACGGGCACTGGAAAGTCGTTGGGCTACCTAGTTCCTAGCGTTCTGCACGCAACGTCGGCCGAGCGGCGGGTGATCGTCGCGACAGCCACCCTCAACCTTCAACATCAACTCATCAGCCGGGATCTGCCGCGGCTGGCCGATGCTGTTGAGCCGGTGATTGGTCGACGTCCGTCGTTTGCAGTGCTCAAGGGGCGGCACAACTATGTGTGTCTAGATCGACTCAACCGTGGCACCGATGATCGCGAAGACTCGGACGACGACGCACTGTTCGCAGCACCTACGACCGCTCTCGGCAAACAGGCCAAGGCCTTGCGGGAGTGGGTCGATGACACGGAGACGGGTGATCGCGATGATCTACCGTTCAGCGTCGATGGTCGGGTGTGGCGGGGTGTATCGGTCTCAGGCCGCGAATGTGTAGGTTCGGCCAAATGCGTGTACGGCCAGGAATGCTTCGCCGAATCAGCACGGGAGCGTGCGAGTAAAGCCGACATCGTCGTCACTAACCACGCCATGTTGGCTATCCACACCCTCGATAACGTGCCAGTTCTTCCCGAGCACGACGCTGTCGTGATCGATGAGGGTCATGAACTCGTTGATCGGGCTACGGCGGCTGTAACGAGTGAACTCGCAGCAGCGGATGTTGAAAGGGCACTGTCGCGAACTCGACGACTGATCGACGCCGATGTCGCCGACCGACTCGAATCGGCTGCTGAGGCCATTGGGATTGAGCTTGAGGTGATGGCCGAAGGTCTTCTTGGCCCAGTTCGGGTTGAAAAGATCACTGGCGGGTTGCTGCTGGCACTCGCGGCCGTCCGTGACGCAACGCACGCCGCGATGACCGCACTTGCCAGCGATGCGTCAAGTAAGGACGATCCAGAGGCGCTAGCGGCTCGTCAGAGAGCCAGAGGACTGCTCGGGGAAGTTCATGATGTCGCGGGGGATTTGCTGTCTCTGGACGACGAGGCAGTCGCGTGGCTTGACCCGGGGGATCGCCGGACTCCGACACTTCGAATCGCCCCGCTATCCGTCGCTGGCCTGTTGCGAACGCAACTGTTTGACGCATCTCGGGTCGTGGTCACCTCGGCTACCTTGCAACTTGGTGGATCGTTCGAACCGATGGCTCGAAGTTTCGGTCTGCCGTCGGATGGCAGTTCGTCGGCTTCGGGATCGTGGTCTTCCCTCGACGTGGGATCGCCGTTTGACTATGAGCGGCAGGGGATTTTGTACGTGGCGGCCTCCGTGCCACCACCCGGTCGCGATGGTACGGATACCGCGGCCATGGAGGAGCTCGCTGATCTGATCGCCGCTGCCGGCGGACGGACGTTGGCATTGTTTTCCTCGTGGCGTGGGGTAGAACGAGCAGCCGAATTCTTAGCTGAGGCATTGCCCGATCGTCTTCTTGATCGCGGCATCGTTCCGCTCGATGTTGAGGTGCTCGTGCAGAAACGTGGTGACTCGGTGGCGGATCTGGTTTCGCGGTTTTCCGATGATCCGAGATCGGTTTTACTTGGAACGCTCTCGCTGTGGCAGGGAGTGGATGTGCCGGGTGAGGCGTGTCATCTGGTGGTGATCGACAGGATCCCATTCCCGCGGCCTGACGACCCGCTCGTCGCGGCTCGCTCACGAGCAGCCGAACAATCAGGTGGCAACGGGTTCACCTCGATTTCTGTGCCGCGCGCGGCATTGCTTCTGGCTCAGGGGGTTGGGCGACTGATTCGTTCGTCGACTGACCGCGGTGTGGTGGCCATTCTTGATCCCCGGCTGGCCACTGCGCGGTACGGAGATTACCTGCGCAGATCGCTACCGCCATTTTGGTTTACCACTGACGGTGAGCGAGTTCGGCAAAGCTTGGCACGGCTTGACGAGTTGACCCAGAGCGACTCGTAGCGTCGATGTGTTGGCCGCCGGGTTGGTCATCACGTGAAATGGCACGGATGCCAACGAAGTTCGGCCGGTAACGACCGTGCTGGCATCCGTGCTCTCGTGATGTGAGTACGGGCGATTACAACTTGCGCAGAACCGCCACGACCTTGCCGACGATGCGCGCATGATCGCCATCGATCGGTGAGTAGTTTACGTTCGCCGGGAGCAGACGTACGTGACCATCTTTGCGCTGGTAGGTCTTTACGGTGGCCTCGTCGTCGAGCATCGCGGCCACGATGTCTCCATTGACGGCATCTGGCTGGCTACGTACAACGACCCAGTCGCCATCGCAGATTGCCGCATCGATCATCGACTCGCCAACAACCTTGAGCAGGAACAGCTCGCCATCGCCAACGATTGAGCGGGGGAGTGGGAATACCTCTTCGATCGACTGCTCAGCCAAGATTGGACCACCGGCGGCGATACGACCGATCACTGGGACGTACGCGGCTGTTGGCCGCTCGTCGCCAGAGCCGGTTTCGTCGATGAGGCTGTCTCCGATGGTCGATGATTCGCCTGGCAACACAACTTCCATGGCACGTGGGAGTCGTGGATCGCGTCGGATGTAGCCCTTCTTCTCCAAGGCGGCGAGCTGATGTGCGACGCTGCTCGGTGAGGTGAGACCGACCGCTTCGCCGATTTCACGCATTGACGGTGGATAGCCCCTGCTCTCAACAGCAGTGCGAATCATGTCCAAGATGATGCGCTGACGAACTGTGAGCCCATCAGCGTCCGGCAGACCTTCGGGTATCGGAATCTCGACGACCTTGGGCCGACCAGCTTTGCGGCGTGGCGCACTTTCGGCCTCCTCGCTGCCGTCGACGCCTGATGTGTCATCGAAAGACTTCTCGTCGCTGGACATATCGCTCCTTCGTATCTCCCGCGGCGTTACCGCCGTGGTGCGTGTTTCCTACCCCTGAAGCGCGGCACCGACCGCGACTGTCAGACCCCCCGAGCAGACTCAGATCTGTGCACATCGGACGTAAGACAAACGATGTGAACACCTCGAAAGCGAACATGAGTTCCATTCTTTGGGATCGAGCACCACGCTAGCGGTTTCGCACACATGTTTCAAACATATGTTCGTTAATGCTAGACACGGCGCGTCGGACCTGATAGAAATCGGATACACGTTCGATCGAACACACGTTCGGTTCGAGTATTTCGTAGATGATCCGCACGTCGTCAGAGTTAGAACGCCGAGTGAAGGAGCTGGTCCCATGGCCACGGTCACGCTGTCACCACGAGTTGCACCCAACGCTGGGTATGCGCAGGTTTCGCGCCCTAGGCAGGCACCTCGATCGAGCGCAGTTCGTCTCACGGCTCGTGGGCGTCGCCTCGCTCGCACGGTCATCATCGGACTGGCTCTGGCGGTCACCCTAGGCGTGGCCATTTTTGGTCACATCAGTTCTAGCCAAGCCAGTTCGGTACAACCGGCGCTTACTACGGCAGTCGTGATTGTTCAACCAGGACAGACGATGTGGGGATTGGCACAGCAGATTGCGCCGAATGAAGATCCGCGTGACACGATTGCCCGTATTGCCGATCTCAACGCTCTCAGCGATGAGGATGCCTCGACGGTGTTTCCCGGTCAGCGACTCGTGGTTCCTGCTTCGGCATAGTCCGCGAAGTCAGGTCCCGAAGCTGATGTACGTCTGGTTTCGTCTACCTGGTGCGTGGTCAACGGCAGATTTTTCCCTGTCGCGGCGGGCCGCCAACGGTCAATAACCTACGTCGATGCTGGCGACACGCCGACTTTATGGGTAACGCTTGCGTCCTAGGCCTATGGCGTCTACGGTTCCCCTACATCTAGTAGTTACATGGGTGTAAGTAATCCACAGATTGTGGTTATTGATCCCAAGGTTCTCCCCACGTCATCAACAGTTTTATCCACAGTTGATGGGAAGACGTCGGAAGAATTGGGCTATATCGGGCGAAACGATTCAAAGAGGGGGGCCATACGATGCACTGTCCATATTGTCGTCACAGTGATTCGCGTGTGGTCGACTCCAGAGCTGCTGAAGATGGCACAGCAATTCGTCGTCGCAGGCAATGTCCAGAGTGCGGTAAGCGGTTCACTACCGCGGAGACCGTCACGCTGACGGTTGTGAAGCGATCGGGCGCAACCGAGGCGTTTAGTCGATCGAAAGTGATCTCCGGTGTGCGTAAGGCGTGTCAGGGTCGGCCCGTCAGCGATGACGATCTCGCGTTGCTTGCGCAGGATGTCGAAGAGGCGGTCCGCGCCACTGGCTCGGCCGAAATGGCGAGCCACGAGGTGGGCATGGCGATCCTTGGACCATTGCGTTCACTTGATGAGATCGCGTACCTACGGTTTGCGTCGGTGTACCGCGCCTTCACCAACCTTGAAGATTTTGAGTCTGAGATCGCCCTGCTTCGAGCGGAGCGCGAGTTCAACAACCGTGCGACGAGTGATACGAGTTCTGAGTAAGACGCAGACGTGAGTGAGAGCTAGACCTGATCAGCAGCAAGACCTCAGCAAGATCTACACAGTCAACACATCAAGGAGCGGGAAGTTATGACCGAGACAGCGGGAAGCGCACGGAGCACAGCAGCCAAGAAGTCGCGTCCAGAAGTTGCTGGACTGACCATGGAGCGCATTTACACAACGCCGGGCGTACACCCGTATGACGAGGTGAACTGGGAACACCGCGATGTAGTGCAGACGAACTGGAAGACTGGTGAAACCGTCTTCGAACAGCGCAACGTTGAATACCCCGACTTCTGGTCTGTGAATGCTTCTACGATTGTCACCACGAAGTATTTCCGTGGTGCGCTCGGCTCTGACGTTCGCGAGCGCAGCCTTCGCCAGCTGATTGACCGCGTCGTTCTTACCTACGCGAAGGCCGGTAAGGACTACGGCTATTTCCTCACCGAAGAAGATGCCGAGATCTTCGAGCACGAGCTCACCTGGATGCTCCTCAACCAGATCTTCTCGTTCAACTCCCCAGTCTGGTTCAACGTCGGTACCACGAGCCCGCAGCAGGTTTCAGCCTGCTTCATCTTGGCCGTCGATGACACGATGGATGCGATCTTGAACTGGTACCGCGAAGAAGGCTTGATCTTCAAGGGCGGATCCGGCGCTGGACTCAACCTCAGCCGTATTCGTTCGTCGAAAGAACTTCTGTCATCTGGTGGCACGGCAAGTGGACCGGTTTCGTTCATGCGTGGTGCGGATGCGTCCGCCGGAACGATCAAGTCCGGTGGTGCAACCCGTCGTGCGGCGAAGATGGTTGTGCTCGACGTTGATCACCCCGACATCGAAGAGTTCGTCGAGACCAAGGCCGCCGAAGAGCGCAAGATTCGTGTACTTCGCGACGCCGGTTTCGACATGGACCTCGGCGGTAAGGACATCATCAGTGTCCAGTACCAGAACGCGAACAACTCCGTCCGCGTGAGCGATGAGTTCATGCGCGCAGTAGAAGAGGGTCGCGACTTCGGTCTGCGTGCCCGCGCGACAGGTGAGGTTATCGAGACCGTCGATGCCAAGACCCTGTTCGAGAAGATCTGCAAGGCGGCCTGGGAGTGTGCTGATCCCGGTATCCAGTACGACGACACGATCAATGACTGGCACACGAACCCGGAGACGGGTCGTATCACTGCGTCGAACCCATGCTCTGAGTACATGTCCCTGGACAACTCCTCGTGCAACCTGGCCAGCCTCAATTTGCTGAAGTTCCTCAAGGAAGATGACACATTCGATGCGGTGAAGTTCGCTAAGGCCGTCGAATTCATCATCACTGCAATGGATATCTCCATCTGCTTCGCCGACTTCCCAACCGAGCCCATTGGCGATACGACTCGTAAGTACCGCCAGCTGGGAATTGGTTACGCCAACCTCGGTGCGCTTCTCATGGCGACGGGACTTCCCTACGATTCAGATGGTGGACGTGCCCTTGCCGGTGCGATCACCAGTCTGATGACGGGAACTGCGTACAAGCGCTCCGCCCAGCTCGCCGGCGTCGTTGGTCCTTACGAGGGCTACGCCCGCAACTCTGAAGCGCATCAGCGTGTCATGCGCAAGCATGCTGCTGCTACTGACTCAGTCCGTACGGTGACCAGCCTTGATGGCGATGTCCTTCGTCTGGCCCGTCAGGCGTGGGAAGACGGCAACAAGATCGGCGTCAAGAACGGATGGCGCAACGCACAGGCTTCTGTGCTTGCCCCAACCGGCACCATCGGCTTCATGATGGACTGTGACACAACCGGTATCGAGCCTGACTTCTCGCTCGTCAAGTTCAAGAAGCTTGTCGGCGGTGGCTCAATGCAGATCGTCAATCAGACGATCCCGCGTGCATTGCGCAAACTTGGTTATACAGAAGAGACGGTCGAAGCGATCGTGGAGTTCATTTCAGATAAGGGCCACGTTATCGACGCGCCTGGTCTGAAGACCGAGCACTACCCGATCTTCGACACGGCCATGGGTGCACGCTCCATCACACCGATGGGTCACGTGCGCATGATGGCCGCTTGCCAGCCGTTCCTGTCTGGCGCGATCTCCAAGACTGTGAACATGCCCGAGGATGCCTCGATCGAAGAGGTTGAAGAGATCTACTTCCAGTCGTGGAAGATGGGTATCAAGGCACTGGCCATTTACCGCGATAACTGCAAGGTTGGTCAGCCGTTGTCTGACGGCAAGGCAGCAAAGTCGGATGCTCCAGTCGAAGCTGCAACGGCGACAGTTGTTGAGTACCGCCCCGTGCGTAAGCGCCTTCCGAAGGTTCGTCCGTCGCAGACGATTTCGTTCTCCGTCGGTGGCGCTGAGGGCTACATGACGGCTGGCTCGTACCCAGACGATGGTCTTGGGGAAGTTTTCCTCAAGCTAGGTAAGCAGGGTTCGACGCTTGCCGGTGTGATGGACGCTTTCTCCATCGCTATCTCGATTGCGCTGCAGTACGGCGTTCCTCTCGAGGCATTTGCGTCGAAGTTCGTCAACATGCGATTCGAGCCCGCGGGCCTTACTGACGATGCTGATGTTCGCATGGCGCAGTCGATCATGGACTACATCTTCCGTCGTCTGGCTTTGGACTACCTGCCCTACGAAAAGCGTTCCGCACTCGGCATCTTCACCGCCGAGGAACGCGCCGAACAGGTTGCGGGTTCGTACAACACGGCGCCGACCTCCGTCATCGCTGAAGCTGTCGAAGAGCAGTTGGAAAGCCTCGCGCAGTCCGCTGCAGTGGAGAGCCCGATCTCTGCGGAAGATGCACCGATAGGTTCGACATTGGCACCGTCCCAGGCGCACTCATCAGCTGAGTTGCTCGAAGCCATCACTGGCAAGACTGCTGATGCTCCACTGTGCATGACGTGTGGGATCAAGATGCGCCCAGCCGGCTCATGTTACGTCTGTGAAGGTTGCGGCTCAACAAGTGGTTGCAGCTGATCGCGATCGAAATTGATCAAGATTTGCAAGGGTTTTCAAGATCTGGACACTGAATGATTTTTGGCAGATGACTGTCGTTGATCAAAGTGATCCGTTAGACCGTCGGGCCGACGTTGAGTCGTGGGGAAGCGACTTACCTCGGCCCGACACTTTTTTGGGACGTGACTTTCCGAAGTAAATAGTGTGCTGTTCTTGCAGATATCGGCTGGAAATTTCAGTCGAGTAAGGAAACAGGAGATCGTTCGGGTGACCACCTAGTCATCGCTTTGTGAGTGCAGTCGTACCGGCCCCGGTGACGACTACAGAAACATGACAACGTGTTTGGTTCCAAGTACTTTGCACTCAGTGGCGAATTCGGATATGTCGCCTCCTGGTGCGACGTGCCGACGAACGTCTGGTCTGGCAACACGGCGACGGACGGCACAGTCGTCAGTCCGTAAGTCAGCTGCTTATCGCCTGCCCATGTGAATTCTGGGCAGGCGATTTGTCATGTGCGTCGGCCGCCGTCACCTTTCGATAGATGAATCGCTTGGGAGCTATGGAGCCCATGTGGCTATCGACACGTTTATTAACTCTTGTGAGTGAATCGTCATCCTTTCGGCTGACTAGATAGTCACCTCTTCGTCAGTCAATCGCGTCTTTTGCTCGGACGAAGTAATAGACATGAAGATCGTTGCAATCACAGTGGCAGTGGCCCTCAGTTGTCTGGGAATGGCCACGCAAAGCGCGACTGCATCGGCTATGCCGACGGGGTCCAAGGCGGCTTCCAGTGTTGGTGCGACTTTCCCCACACATCCTTCAGGGCGAGTTGTGGCGCAGGCATCTACGTCCGTGAGTGTGGGAAATCTATTGGTAGCAAAAAGGAATCTCACCGTTACCGGTATCCGATACTGGAAGGCATCACGGACTGATATTGCCGCGCGGGCAGCTTTTCTGTCGTCCGCCGATGGAACGGTGCTACGCCGTGTTGCCATCCGGTCGACTGCACTGCGTCGTACCGGATGGGTGAGTGCATCGTTCACTACACCGATCACCGTTGTTGCCGGGCAGTCTGTAATCGCCTCGGTTTCATCACCTAAAGGATGGGTGGTACGCACTAGAGCGGTCCCGAACAGCACGAATGTTCGCGCGATCGGAGGACTCTATGTTTCCGGTGTCGGCCAAGTACCGAACGAACGCAAAAACGGACACCTCTACCTAGTTGATCTACTCGTTGCCCCGTCCACCGTGATCTCCTCGGGTCCAATCAACCAAGCGCCGAATAGTCAGCCGTCACCTCAACCGACGCCGTCACCGTCGGTATCGCCACGCCCCAATCCGACGGCAACACCCATCCCAACCGACAACCCGACGGAAACACCCACCCCAAGTCCAACTCCAAGTCCAACTCCAAGTCCGACTCAAACTGTGCCGATCGTGGGATTTCCGACGAGCAACAATGTGGGCTGGCAGGTGACTGGAACGACGTTACGTCCGTATCGCGGTCCCAACGAAATTACCCAGGATGGAACCGTCATCGACGGCGCCGACATCACCGTGCCGCTCATCGTCAGCGCCAACAATGTGACGATAAGGAACTCGCGCATTACCTCGCCTGAGGCGTGGTACGTGATTCGCCAGTACCCGGAGTTCTCCCACTTGACGCTAGAGAACGTCGAGCTCGTCAACCAGGCAGGTGAGCATCCTGATTGGGCTATCTTCGCTGGTTCTGATCTGACGGTAAGTAACTCGTTGATTCATGGCATGCAGCGCGGCATTTATGCCAGCACAAATATGACCGTGACGAATTCGTACCTCGATGACTTCGATAATCCGAGTACAAGCCACGCCCAGGCAATCCTGACGAGCGGAAATGTTCACAACGTGAGGCTGACGAACAATACGTTCGGCTGCGGTACGAACATGTGCACGGCCGCGCTGAGTATCTTCCCGGAGCTGTGGACGGGCGGCCCCAATTCAAACTGGTTCATCGACCACAACCTGCTTAACGGTGGCTCCTATGCGCTCTATGCGGGCGACACAGATTCCGATGGTGAGTCTCCGAACACGTCTATGACATTCACGAACAATGTGTTCGGGGACAGATACTTTCCAACCGCAGGCCAGTTCGGCTATGTGGGTTCGTGGTCTGTTCATCCCAGCAATGTGTGGGACAACAACACAAATGCCAGCGGCGATATCGTTCAACCGTAGGTCTGTGTAGGAATTCGCACAGAACACCATGGCCGTATAGCCCATTTGGATCATTAAAAGTGAAGTGGACCTTTCGCACTGTTACCGTCAGAATGGTTGAACGGCGACAGTCCTGATCAGTATGCCAATGCAAGCGTCGACGGGGACTCGTCAGTGCGAGAAATGGGGCGGACCACTGTGAAGGCATTGCATCAGAACAGCGCGCAGGTTGCAGCATCAGTTTTACCCGCTGGTGAGATCGCGTCCCAAGCTCTTCTATCCGGGGTTGAGACGGTCGTTGTGGCCGTGCCCGACAACATTGGTCGGTTGATCGGTAAGCGGATCGACATCGCCGATTGGCCACGGGTAGTTCAGCATGGCCTGACGATGCCCAACTTCCATTTGGCTACGAATATCGACAACAATCCCGTGCAAGGCCTCGACGTGACCGGTTCTCACACTGGTTACCCGAACGGTGTCCTCAAACCAGACGCTGCCACCCTGCGTCGCCCGGATTGGGAATCTGCGACCGCGTACGTCATCTCAGACGCCTATACGACCGAGGGTGACCTTGTTGGCGTGGCTCCGCGCAGCATTCTGCGTCGGCAGGAAAGCAGGCTGGCTGATCTTGGTCTCAGCACGCTGATTGCTTCCGAACTCGAGTTTTATCTTTATTCAGAGTCCTACCGCGATGGTTTCGCCGGCGGTTACTCAGACCTGACACCGTCGTGGCATTTCCATGGTGATAACGACGTGTTCGTGACGACCGCTGAAGAGCCATTCCTGCGACGGATTCGTCAGTCAATGCGCGGAATGGGGATCACCGTTGCTGTTACGCAGGGCGAAAATGGTCCTGGCCAGCAAGAGCTCAACTTCCATCCCACCTCGCTAGTTGAGATGGCTGATCGACACGTGCTTTACAAGCACGGGGTTAAGTCGATCGCTCGGCTGGAGGGCAAGTCGGTGACGTTCATGGCCAAGCCAGATGTGAACCATCCCGGCTCTGGGGCTCACATCCATATTTCACTATATGACGAGAGCGGTGAATCGCTATTTGGTGTTGACGACCTCAGCGAAGCTGGTGCTGGCTTCGTGGCCGGCGTCCTGGCGTTCACGCCCGAACTCGCGTGGATGCATGCACCCTTTGCCAATTCGTACCGACGATTCCAGCCCGGAAGTATGGCCCCGACGAATCTGTCCTGGGGCTGGGATAACCGCGGTTGCGCGATCCGGGCCCTCGATCGCGGAGAGGGCATCCACTTTGAATTCAAATTCCCCGGCGCTGACATGAACCCGTATTTCTCCTTCTCTGCCCTGCTGATAGCGGGTCTTGAAGGAATGCGTTTAGGGCTAACTCCACCGCCCGCGACGCAGGGCAACGCCTACTTATCGAGCGATGCTCCCGCGGTGCCGGCAGATCTCACTGAATCAGTGTTGGCATTTGAGACAAGTGAATTAGCTCGCCGCGAATTGACTTCCGAGGTGCACTCCCACCTCGTCGGATTGGCGCGCGCTGAGCGTGATGCGTCTCGTCGCGCGGTTACGGACTGGGACGTGCAGCGAGGATTTGAGCGCGCGTAGGTGGGCGTAATCTGACGGACTATGTAGTCCGCTGTTCGGCTTTCACATGTGCCCGGCTGGCATTACGCTGCCACCCACAGGGTCACGTCGATAAGGGAGAACGTCATGGCGGCAGTCGTTGCGCAACGTATTGGTCACGGTCCACAGCGTGTGCTGGTTTTGCATGGTTGGTTTGGACCGTCGGTCTTTGATGGCTTCTTCGATGCCTTTGACCCTGAGCAGTTCGATATCGCGATCGTTCACAACTCTGGCTACGGAGATGCACGCGGGCAAGAGCCGGCGCAGGACATCACCGATCTCGCGCAGCAGCACCTAGCCGTCGCAGACGAATTGGGCTGGGCGGCCTTCGACCTCATAGGCCACAGTTATGGCGGTGCGGCCGGACTTCGGATCTCATCACTGGCCCCCGAGCGCGTTGGTTCACTCGTTGGTATCTGCCCGGTTATGCCGTCGGGATTCGACGCGATTGCCGTCGAAAACTGTGGTGCGACGGCTGAGACGGGCCCGGCTTACATGGCCGCGTACTCGAAGGGACCAGATGCCGCTGACGGTCCTGGAATGATCATTGCCGGGCTTGACCCAGTGCTCGGGGCAGATCCGATTGCGTATCGTGAATTGCTCGACGCCACTTTTGCGACCATGAATGAGGAGGCGTACAAGCAGTACTTCCTCGTCTGGACGGGTGCGTCATTCGTTGAAGATGTTGTTGGCCTGAACACTCGGTCGCTGTTCCTCATCGGTGAATCCGACCCGTTTGCTGCAGTGAACTACGTAACCCCGACTCAGCAGAGCATGGCACCGGAAGCTGTCGAGGTCGAGGTGCTGCCAGGCGGGCACTTCCTTACCGTCAGCGGCGATCGTGCGCAGGTTGCGGGCCGGATCACTGATTTCTTGACCCCGTAATCCTGCTGACGCTCGCCCAGTACCGTACTCCCATGAGCGTCACTCGGTTTATCAACGGGTCTATTTTCACTGCGGATCGTCGGCGCGCTGATGTGTGGGCTGAGTCTGTCGTCATCGAGAATGACCGAATCGTTGCCGTTGGCAGAGCAAGTGACCTCGCGACCGCTTATCCGGCAGCGACAGTTTTCGACCTAGAGGGTCGCACTCTGCTGCCAGGACTCATCGACGCACACAACCACTTTCTGTCTACAGGTGAATCACTCGCCTCGATTGATGCGCGCTCGCTTGATCGTACGAATGGTGAATTCTTGTACGAGAAGTTGCGTGCAGCGGCTACGACGGCGCCCGCGGGTTCGACGATCACTGCATACGGGCTCGATCCCGACAAGTTTGTTGACGGTGCCATCGACCGATGGGAACTCGACCGGGTACTTCCGGAGCACCGGGTGCTGATCTACCACGTCTCAGGTCACGGAGCGGTGGCTAATTCAGCGGTGTTGGTAGCAGCCGGTATTGATCGCGATTCCATTGATCCAGTTGGTGGCTGGTTTGTTCGTGATGATGCCGGCACGCCCAATGGGTGGTGCTTTGATGCGGCGCTTGCGGTGCTGGCACCAGTTGCGGTTGAGATCGGTGCCCACGGCCCCAATTTTCACGCGCTGATTTCGGACGACGAATTGCACGCTGCGATTCTGCGCGCACAGTCGGCATTCTTCGCCGCTGGTCTTACGACCGTGTGTGATGCCCAAGTGACGGCGCGCGAGATGGCGGCGTATCAACGTGCGCACGCGGCCGGTGAGTTGAAGATTCGTACGGTATGCATGCCGCTGTCACATCAGCTCGACGAATATTTGGCGCTCGGTCTGTCATCGGGCTTGGGTGATGAGCTACTGGCGATCGGCCCGATGAAGTTTTATGCCGATGGATCTCTCTCGGGCGGCACGGCGTTTTTCTGTGATCCGTATGAACAATCAGCCGATGCTCATGGGGGAGGACATGGGCATCTACTCCGACCAATAGCCGAGATTTCGCAAGATCTGGTTCGGGCGTCCGAGGCCGGGTGGCGGGTAGGTGTCCATGCGATTGGTGATGCGGCGATCACCGAGCTACTACCTGCGTTTGAAGCGGCCGCTGCTGTTCATCCGGCCGGAGACCTGCGGCCGCGCATCGAGCACGCTGAACTTCCTCCGGATGAGTTGCTTGCTCGGCTGTCCGCGGTCGAGATGATTGCGGTGACGCAGCCGTCGTATCTCTACGAAATGGGGGAGCAGTACCTTGAGCGAATTGGTGACCGGGCAACTCGCCTCATGCCATTGAGATCGATGCTTGACGCAGGGATTCGTGTTGTCATCAGTAGTGATTCAGACGTCGCTTCGTACCGTCCGCTAGACACCATCGCGGCTGCGATGACGCGGACGACGGTTGTTGGCCGGCCAATGGGTGTTGACCAAATCCTGACTCTTGATGAAACGCTGTGCGCACACACGGTGGACGCGGCATACGCGATCGGTCGAGAGGCAGATCTTGGCGTCGTGCAGCAAGGCTTTTTAGCGGACTTTACGGTCGTCGATGGTGATCTGCGTTCGGTTGAGCCCGCGTCGATCAGAGAGCTAGCGATCACCGGCACGATGGTCGGCGGCAAATGGATGTATCAGGGCTGAACGAGCCGAGGAGAGACGGCACTAGATCTGGCATTCGGGTGCGACCGAGCCCGGGCCTCAGAGAACGGGCTCGGTCGCGGTCCTTGGCACCCTGGTCGAGGTGCGTGTTGAGTGAACGCGTAAGTCATTACGAGTCAACCTGACGATGCGGCCACGGGAAACGCTACGGAGCACTCACGGCTCTGCGTAGCGAAGCGTTCGCGTCAGGGGAACAGGTCGAAGTGTTGTATGTACCGTTCCGCTATAGGGAACGATGCAGTAGAGAAGTCGCTCAATCAGGTTAAGTGTTCTGGCCAACGAGTTAGCACTTCCCTCACACCCGTGAGTGAAGTCAACGCAATTGTCCTGATTGATCCGGCACCCGCCGGAACTTGGCGAAGGAGTCAGTAGATGGCCACTGTCATTCCGTTGGACGAGTACATCACCGATGAGTGGTACCCCGGGTTCACCCCGGCATTTGATCACGCCCCGTTCTACGTCGAACCATTCCGCACCTTCACGAAAGAAGATGAGAAGCGATTCTGGTTTCTGGACTTCCACTGGCCTCGCGGCCTGACACCGCTCGGATTGATTTGGAACGAGGACGGCTACGCATGGGGGACTCAGTCGGCGGCGGAAAACCTTCCCCTTCCGCCAGGACGCGGATTGTCCGTTCGCATCGCTGGCGTTCACACATACGCATCGCCCATCGACATCGAAAGCGGATTCGAAATTGGTGAGCGTGCTGGTCGGATGGGCCCGCAGCTTGGCAACTTCATTGCCAACTTCGATGAGATCTGGGCCGATCGTCGCGACGAGGTGGAGCGCAGCTGGCAGCATTTCGTGTCGATGGATCCGTCGTCGATGTCTCTGCCCGAATTGTCAGCGATGCTCAAGGAGGCGCGGGTCTTCCATAAGCGCGCGTTCGAGATTCACTTCGAGGTTATGTACCCGCTGCTGGTGAACTACCTCGGATTCTTCGGCTGGTGCGCCGAGGCTGGTATTGACACCTCGCAGATCGGCAAGTTCCTGCAGGGCTACGACACCAAGATCATGGAGACGGATCGCGAGCTATGGAATCTGACGCGCGCGGCCAAGGCTGATGGCCTGCAGGCACTCTTTGCTGCCAACCGCGCCGAGGATCTTAATACCGCACTGGCCGCTGACCCGTCAGCTGCCGGCTTCGTCCAGAAGTTCCAGGACTTCCTGGCTGTGTACGGCTACCGCACTGAAGGTTCCTGTGACGTTGCATTGCCGTCGTGGATTGAAGAGCCGGTCCCGGCGCTGGGCATGATTAAGTCATTCCTAGAAAAGGATGAAGAGCACGACTTCGATGCCGCCCTTGCTGCTGCCATTGCTGAGCGTGAAGAAGCAATCGCAGTGGCTCGTTCCGGTCTTTCTGTCGAAGAGCAGGTCGCTTTCGATGCTGGAGTCGCTTCCTGTCAGGCCGCGAACTTCCCTTGGTGGCAGGACGATCACAACTACTACATCGACCTGCGCGTTTCGCTGCCGCTGCGTTGGGCCGCAATGGCCATCGCTGCGAAAGTAGGCGCCGACAACCCAGAAGATGGCATCTACCTGTTCTGGCCCGAGATCGTTGCAGTAGCCGATGGCGAGAAGTCATACGAAGAGTTCCGCGATCTCGTTGCCCAGCGCCGCGTCTACTTCAACGAGTCACGGGCCAAGCGTTCAACGATGCCGAAGGTGCTTGGCACTGTGCCTGAGGCGGTTTCCGATCCGGTGCTCATCGAGATCTTTGGGTTGAACGAGCACTTCCTCAACGCTGTCAAGGCCGCTGGCTCGAACAGTGATGTGCGTACTCTTACCGGCTTGCCCGCATCGAAGGGCAAGGCCCGTGGGATCGCCCGCGTATTCAATGATGCTGACGAGCTTCACCGTCTGGCCCCCGGTGACATCTTGGTATGTGAATCGACGTCACCGAACTGGACACCGGCGTTTGCGAAGATCGCGGCGTGCGTCTGCGATGGTGGCGGAATGCTCTCACACGCAGCTATCGTCGGGCGCGAGTACGGCGTACCAACTGTCACCGCCGTTGGTCTTGCCACGGTCGTCATTGCAGATGGCGATGAGATCGAGGTTGACGGAGATGCAGGCACGGTCACTGTTTACAAGCGCGCTGGGGCGGAGGCCTAACTTCGTGCATGTCCTGTGGATTGATGGTGTCGAGCCCGGCGAGGCAGTTCGCCGCAGCGGTAGCAAAATGGGCCGCCTCGCCGAGCTCGGCACTACCGGAATGAAGGTTCCGTTGGCGTTCGCGGTCACAGTGGATGGATTCAACGATCACTTCGCCGCGACTGGGTTAGATGCAGCGATCGATGTCGAGATGCAGGGTGTCGATCATTCTGATCACCTGGCTCTGGAAGTGGTTGCCGATCGCATCAGGGGGTTGATCGTCTCGACGCCGATACTTGAGTCGCTGTCCGATCAGATCGTGGACGCGTACGAAGAGTTGTGCGATCGCGCATCTGACCTCAACGTGCCGACAGCCGTGCGAAGTTCGGCCACCGGCGAGGACGGTGCGGATTCAAGTTTCGCCGGCATCTTCGACACTTTCCTCGGCGTTTCCGGATCACCCCGCGTTCTCGAAGCTGTTCGTGCCTGCTGGGCCAGTCTTTTCTCACCTCGCGCTATTGCGTATCGGGCGCGCCACGGTATTTCGCATCATGCGATGCCGATGGCCGTTGGCGTCGTTGAACTGGTTCATGCGCGAGCATCTGGTGTTGCTTTCTCAATTCATCCCGTAACCGGTAAACGGGATCGTGTTGTCATTGAGTCCAATTGGGGTTGGGGAGAGACGGTAGTTCAGGGACTTGTTACCCCCGATCATTTCGAGGTGGGTAAGACCGACCGACGGATTCTCAAGCGAACCGTCAACGATAAGAAGGTAGTCTCAGCCTTCGATTTCTCCGCCGGACTCGTCACCGAAACTCAGATGCCCGAGCGGCTTCGGTTGCGGGCATCTCTGGACGATGAGCAGATTACGGCGATCGCAGACGCGGTCATCGCGATTGAGCAGCATTACGGCTATCCGGTTGATATCGAATGGGTGTTGGACCGCCACCGACGCGAGGGGGAGCCGATCGCAATCGTCCAGACGCGTCCCGTGACGGTTGTAGAGCAAGGCACGTCAACTGCCTATGACCCGATGGCTCTGGCGAATAAGTTTATCTTCTCCAAAGGGCGGTGAGATCGGTGGCCGATATGGCGAGGACGAAGAGGTCTGCCACGCAGGTGGATGGCTCGTCAGCGGTTGCCGCTACACCTCGCGTCGCATCAGCCGCCGGCGATCTGCGCTCCGTCGCCATCGCCGTGCATGTGTTGGAGTGCTTTCTCGTTTCAACTGAGTTAGGCCCGTCGGAAATCGCTCGTCGGGTCGGGGTGGCCAAAAGCACGGCGCATCGAGCTCTGGCTGCGCTGGCCGCTGGTGGACTTCTAGATCGCAGCAGCGGCGGTAAGTATCGTTTGGGGCTCCGGCTATACGACTACGGCCAGCTGGCCATAGATCGACTCTATCTACGCGAGATTGCACTGCCTATTTTGGCTGCGCTTCGGGATCAGATCGGCGAGACAGTGCAGCTCGGAATCCCAGCTGGTCCGGAGGTTCTTTACGTCGATCGGCTAGAGGGGACGAACGGGCTGCGCTTTCATAGCGATTCGTATCGACGGGTTAGAGCCCACTCGTCGAGCACGGGCAAAGCGATCGCAGCGTGGAACCCAGCCGTGGAAGCAGCCGTCATCGCGGGTGGATTTCCCCGGCACACCGTCCGCACGGCCGGTTCGCGACAGATTTATCTTGCAAAGTTGGAAGAAGTGCGAAAGCTGGGTTATGCAGTCTCGAGTGAAGAATTCGAAGTGGGGCTCTCGTCTGTCGCCGCGCCGGTTTTGCTACCAGGTCCACGTGGCCCAGTTTCGGTTGCTGCGATCTCCGTAGCAGGACCTACCGCGCGAGTTGTTGGGCGGACGTCAACGGTGTCCGCCCGCACAGTTGAAGCGGCCAACAAACTCTCACGTGAGCTAGTCAAAGCACGCCAACATCAGTAACCCGTGGCTACGGCGCAGGACTAGACGCGCTCAGTTGGTCGTTCGCCAAGAAGTCCCTGCGGGCGGAACACTAAGACGAGAATGAGTACGGAGAAGACGACGGACTGCGACCACTGTTGTCCGATGGCGTAATCGAAGCCGTCGTTGAACGCTTGCAGGATGCCGATGAGGTATCCGCCGAGCACCGCACCTGGCAGGTTGCCGACACCGCCGAGAACCGCTGCGGTGAATGCGATCAGACCGAATTGGTATCCGTCGAGGTAATTGGTGTTCCCGAAAGTTGCGAAGTAGAGCAACCCGGCGGCGCCGGCTAATGCGCCACCGAGTGCGAACGTTGTGCTGATCGTTCGCTTGACGTTGATGCCCATGAGCAGCGCTGTCTCAGCATCCTGCGATGTCGCGCGCATGGCTTGCCCGTGCCGAGTTCTAGTCACAAAGGCGGTCAGCGCGACCAAGATTGGCAGAGTGATCGCGGTGACGACGATCGTCGAGTAGTCGACAGTAATCGAGCCAATGGTGATACCACCGTTAGGGATCACTGTTGGCCAAATCCGTTGCCCAGATCCATTGAGTTGTAGTCCGAGCCACTGGAACATGAAGCTCAATCCAACTGCGGCAATGAGTGAGGTCAGACGTGGCCCACCACGCAGGCGTCTGAAAACCAGCCTGTCCGCGGCAACGTTCATGCTGGAGCAGATGGCCATGACAATGACTAGGACGACGGCCGCCAGAGCCCAACCGCGTGGGCTTGAACCTTCCACGCCAAACTTCACTTCAAGCAGGATCGAGGTGAAGATCGACGCGAGCATGAACAAGTCACCATGCGCGAAGTTGATAAGGCCGATGATTCCGTAAATGAGGGTGTAGCCCAACGCGATGAGCGCATATAGCGATCCCACGCGCAGGCCCGCCAAGACGAGGTCGACGAACCTGCCAGGCGTCGCTATGAGGTTTACGACCACCCAGATAAGTAATCCAGAGCCAACGATTAGTCCGATTGTCGTATCTAGGCGCTCTCGACTCCAGATGGATAGGCGCGCTTCAGCGGCTTCAGTCGTTGTAAATGTCATGAAATCTTGCGTCGATGGATCGTCACGTCACGCGGAAACGTCGCGTCGTGCCACGCCCGAGGATCGCTCCTGCGTTCCTTCGGTCGTGTCGAGCCCCCAGGTCCAGATGGTTTTCGGTGTGATTCGGATAAACAGACCGTTCTTACCGTCTTCGATCACCGCTGAGCCACGGATTTTCACTCCGCGTGGAGCCCACGGCTCAGTCGTTGGGAGGTCATCGATCACGATGACGGCCTGTGGGTTTGCGAGCAGATTGCGGTAGCGAATGGTCTTGGTGATGTCATGGCCACCACTGGTGATCGTGTCGCCATCGACGGAAAAGACGACGGCTGATACGTCTGGCGTTGCACTTGCCGAGGACGTGGCTAAACGGCCCAGCCGTTGAGTGGCAAGGTATGCAAGTTCTGCATCAGTGAAGATGGACATCGACATCCTTAGGTTCATGGGTATTCGCGGTTGAGCCTAGCCGGTGGCGTCCCACGCTGCCTTCAGCGGCAAGGCCGGTATTGGTGCGCACTGACCGAAGTTCAGCCTCGCTTCGTGTTGCATTCAACGATCTTGAGATCCTTGATGTGACTGCAGGTCGACGCTAGGCTCAATCCTGTGGCCAGGGGTGCCGCGCACTGCATTGCTGAGGGGCGAATCGTGACGGACTCAGGGTTACCGGAAAGTCCAAAGCAGGGCGAACCATTAAGCCCGCCACCTGAGGGAATCTCGTCAGGGCCAGCTTTGCCTGCCCCATCAGGTACGCCCTGGCCAACTGATCCTGTTTCAAGTGCCGCACCGCCGGCACCGCCCGCCTTTCCTGCACAGCCGCCGTATGCACCGCCGACCGCCCCGTACGCAGCGCCGCCGCCTGCCCCGCCCGCACTTGGCGCGCAGGATAATCCGAACAACGCTCCTGTTCGCGTGGGATTCATTGAGGCTATTAAGCGCGCATATTCCAAGTATGCAACCTTCTCGGGCCGCGCCAGCAGGAGTGAATACTGGTGGTTCATCCTGTTTCAACAGTTGGTGAGTATCCCGCTCGCTTTGCTGATCCTGCTGATCTCCAATCAGCTAGGTTCGGCTTCGACCACAAGTGCTCCGACTGGAAATCTCGCGGTGAGTGGAATTGGGGATCTGTGGTCACTTGCCAATTTCATCCCTATCTTGGCCGTCACGTGGCGACGCCTTCATGACTCGAACAAGTCGGGTTGGTGGTACGGGGCAGGCATGATCGGCGGTGTGGTGGCGACCGTGGTCCTAGCCGGTGCTTTCATCTCCTACTTCGTGTCGAACTGCTCCGACGAGAGCGCATGTGACGTCAACAATTTCGCGGCACCATCTGCAGGCCTCATCGGTCTTGTGGCGGTAGTGGCCCTGGCCTATTTTGCATACTGGATCACCATGCTGGTATTTCTTGTGCGCCGGGGCAATGAAGGTGCAAACAGGTACGGGCCAGGATACGTAACCGCGTCCAACCTTGGGCTGTGACTTACTAGCGAGACGTGAGGTGCTGCGGTGAAGCTCGTGCTGCTAGGTGGTGGTGGGTTTCGCACGCCGGCGATGTATCGAGCGGTGGCATCAGGTGGAACGAGCGTTCGGTACGACGAAATCGTTCTGTATGACACGGACGAATCGCGGCTGCAACGCATTGGTGCCGTCATCGCAGACATGAACACGACGATGGGTGCCACGACGGCGGTCACGTTAACTACCCACCTCGACCAAGCACTTGTTGGTGCAGACGTCATTTACTGCGCGATCCGTGTGGGTGGGGTCCCTGCGCGGGTGATTGACGAGACGGTCGCGATCGAGTCTGGTGCAATCGGGCAGGAGACGGCTGGTGCTGGAGGTATCGGATACGCGCTGCGCACCGTTCCCGTGATGACGCGCCTGGCGCTCGAGGTTCAGCGCCTAGCACCCAACGCGCTGTTTATTAACTTCACGAACCCAGTAGGCCTTGTCACCGAGGCTTTGCGGAGGGTTCTTGGTGATCGCGTCATCGGCATCTGTGACACCCCGGCCGAGTTATGCCGGCGTTCCGCCGAAGCGGCGGGGTATCGACCGCAGGACGTGTGGTTCGACTACTTCGGCATCAATCACATGGGCTGGCTCAAGGGTATGCGGGTAGGTAACCGCGATGTCCTGCCAGATCTCATCGCAGACACGCAACGGTTGATGTCTTTCGAGGAGGGCCGGCTCTTCGGCCCCGAGTGGATTCAAGCCAATGGCATGATCCCCAACGAGTATCTGTTCTATTACTACAACCAGCGCGAAGCGCTAGACGCAATGCGCACGGGTGTCCCGCGTAGCCACTATCTCGAACAGACGCAGCGCGCTTTCTACGAACATGGCGCCGATGAGCCGGGTGCTGCGCTGGCTGAATGGGAACGCACACTTGCTGAGCGCGAAGCCAATTACATGGCTGAGGCGTGGGACGGCCGTGATGACGATCAGGAGAAGGTCATCGCGGCTCGCCAGACCGGCGGCTACGGTCGGTTGGCCCTTGGCGTTGTGGACGCGATGCATTCCGACGGTAATGAGGTCATGATCCTCGATGTGCCGAATCGTTCGGCGCTGCCCTTTCTCGACGAGGACGCAATCGTCGAAGTGTCGTGCGTAGTCAATCGAGGGGGCGTAACGCCAACGGCTATCGGTTCGGTGCCACTCGAGGCGCAGGGCCTCATTCAGCAGGTGCGCGGGGCTGAGCGAATCGCCATTGATGCAGCACTCAGTGGTTCTAAGGCGCAGGCAGTGAGGGCATTAGCCCTTCACCCGCTCGTTCCTTCTGTATCGGTGGCACAAACAATTTTCGATGGCTATATGCATGGTCAACCCGACTTACGAGAGATCTTTCGGTGAAGGTCGATGTCGTTTGCGTCGGATCTCCGTTCTTAGATCTGATCTTTCACGAACTCAGCCACCTGCCCGCGCCGGGTGAAGAAGTACTAGCCAAGCGCCTCACGCTCACCCCAGGCGGAATCTCTAATACTGCCTACGCATGTCATCGGCTAGGACTCAGTGCAGCGATTTGCGCACCGCTGGGCCAAGACCCGCTAGGGCACTTGCTTGAGCAATTAGTTGCTGAAAGCGGTGTCGTCTGGGTAGGTGAGACGACCACTGCCACGCCCGTCTCCGTCGCAATCCCGTCTCAGCGAGATCGTGCTTTCATTTCCGTCAATCCATTCATGCCTGTCGACACCAAGACATTGTCAACGATCGAGGCTCGCGCGATCGTCGCGAATCTGCCAAACGTGGCTGAGATACCTGCGCATCCAGGTATCTACGCCATCGTGGGAGACCCCGAGTCTCTCGAGCTCGCAGGAACAATGACGTCCTCGTTGGAACACCTGGCCGCATTCTTCCTAAACGAACGCGAAGCCTGTGCGCTCATGCAATTAGATGACCCTGTGGTTGCGGCCCGCCAGCTAGCGGCTCTCGGCACAACCGTCGTTATGACGTGCGGACATAACGGTGCTCGTGCTTTTGACGTGACTGGTGACGAGGTTGACGTTGCGGCACGGGCAGTTGAGGTGCCCGACCCGACCGGCGCAGGTGACGCATTCACCGCCGCATACATATGGGCTGATCTTCAGGGGTATTCCTTGGAGCGACGGATTCAGTGCGCAGTGCTGTATGCATCGCTTTCCATTGAGGCGACAAGTGAGCGCCAAAAGGGTTTGTCTCTCGAGGCATTCCTAGAAGCCCTCAATTCCTGACTGTGTGCTTTGGGACAAGTTAGTTTTTGACGGGAAAGTAACCCACTCGGGGGAGTGAAACGCTCCAAATGGGTCAACCCAAAACGTGTTACAGGCCTGTAATTCCCTCGTTGTGATTCAAGGGGACCCTCAGGCGGGTTAGTCCACACCCGAACATGAGCGCCTAGCCGGTCGTTCGTTGGATCATCAGTCGCACCCGGCCTGCTACGTGGAGAGCGAATCGCATCTCGGGATCGTCGAGATTCCAACCTGTGAGTTCACGGATGCGTCGGATCCGATACGACACGGCGTTCGGGTGCAGGTGCAACGACCGCCCGGCCTCGACGAGTGAACCGCGGGCGTCAAGATATGCGACGAGCGTTTCGACACTTGTGCGCGAACGGGTGCTGCCAAGGGCGTCTAGCGGGGCCAAAAGTTCGGAGATGACTCGTCGTCCTGCCCACGATGAGCTCATCTCGGCAAGTAGTCGGTTCACGCCGGTGGAGTCGAAGGTGGTGATCTTCCACGATGAACCGTCGGTAGTTGCGGCTCCAGCGGCGATGCGAGCTTCCTTCGCGGATTGCTGCAGGCCGGCAAGTCCAGGTTGAGCTGTGCCGACGCCGAAGAAGAGTTGAACTGCTCCCGAGTCGCGGCGCAGGGTGGCCACCAAAGTATCGAGTTGCACCGAGACGTTGCGGTTGGACGTTTCGCTACTCCGCGCGTTGGTGCGCACGAGAATGACGTCTTCTTCGATGATCGCGATACTCCACCCATCGCTGGCCGCACATGTTGACGAGGCGGTTGCGCGGACACGTTCGCGCTGCAAGCGCCGGGGCAACAGTTCGTCTTCGTTAGATGCCGACGTGCTTCCATCTGAGACGCAGATGGCTACATGAGTGGCATCGAGTGATAGACCGGTGGCGCGCAACCGGTCGATGGTCACAGATGGAATCGGTGAGCCCTCGCGGATCAGAAGCTCGGAAAGTGCTTCAGTCCGGGCTTGCTCTGGTGCAATGCGTTCAGCATCAAGGGATTCGTGCCATCGTCCCAATGCGGAGACTATTACGGGAAGGGCTAGACGGGTTGCATCGTCAGTGCGTTCGACCGACACGTGATAGCGCACGAGGCCGTTGACAAAGACTGGCTCACCCGAATCGGTAACGCTTATTGGGGTGCCAAGTCGCAACGAAACTCGTTGAAGAATTTCGTTGAGTGGTTCAGTTCGCGACAGTTCGCGGGTTTCGTGGATAGCCGCCAGCGCTCGACTAACCAGCGTGCCTGAGTCTCCACGAGTGAGGTGGTCAAGTGTTACGACAGCCTCGGTAACTGAGATACCTGGCGCACAACCTAGAAGTGCCAATGCTGAACGCTCGGCAAGACGGGTGGTCGTTGGCGATAATTTCGTTGGATCGACGAACACCAGGCCGCTGACACCGAGAGCCGCTGCTTGGCGAACAGCGATATCGAACTCGTATGAGGCGCTGGCTTGGGTGCACGTTGCGGTGAGAACAATCAGGCTGAACGGTGGTGCTTCGGATATCGCATCAAGTGTCTCAGCGATAAGCACCGAGGTGACCTCATCGGCCGATAAACCCCCAGCCACGAGATGTAGGCCGATTGTGGTGACGGGTTCAAGGAGATCGCGAACTGTCGCCATCTGAACGCCCGTCCCTCCGAGTTGTCGTTAGAAAACAAAGATAGACGAAAGTTAGTGCCAATGGCACGTAGCCGCCGATGGCCCAGCGCCCTTGACTTGCGACATGCCTGACTCTTCAACGCGGCTTCGCGAGATAACCATCGCTGACCTGCCTGCTTTGGCTCGTGGCTGTGCAGTGCTGGGCACGGGCGGTGGTGGAGAGGTGGAAAGTGGCACGCTGATCGCCCTGAGTGCACTTGCGCAGCACGGACCCGTTCGGCTAGTCACTCTCGACGAACTCCCAGACGACGGCTTAGTTCTTCCGCTCGGAGGGATCGGAGCGCCGACCGTCGGGCACGAAATGATCCATGGCATTCATGAGGTATACCTCATGAGGGAGGCGATGGAGGAAGCCCTTGGGGCGACGGCCGTTGCTGTTATGAGTTCTGAGATTGGTGGCGGCAACGGTGTGGTTCCTGTTGCGCTGGCAGCTCAGTTGGGTCTGCCGCTTGTTGATGGCGATGAAATGGGACGCGCGTTCCCCGAAGTTCAGATGGTCTCTACGAACATCGCGGGTTTGCCAATCGAAATCATTGGGCTCGTTGACGTCATCGGCAATGTGACGATCCTTCGACCAACTGACTGGGAGTGGGCTGAAACCATTTCACGGATGGTGTCCGTTGCGGGTGGTTCTTACGCCTTGATGGCGGATAACGTGATCAGCGCGAAGCGGATGCGCGGGGCAATTATCGAAGGAACCGTGAGTCAGGCAATTCGAATTGGCCGAGTTACCGAAGGAGCAGCTGATCCTCTTGCCGCACTCGTGGGTGAGTTGGGGGCCGCGAAGTTGATTACCGGGAAAGTCGTCGAAGTTGAGCGCCGAACCGGGGGTGGCTTCGTCCGTGGCAGTGTTGTGATCGACGGACTAGGCGAAGACGCAAATCGCATCGTCAGGTTGGAGATTCAGAACGAGAATCTGGTGGCCTTTGAAGATGGTGTTGTGCTGGCATCGGTACCGGACCTCATCACCGTCGTCGACATGCACACTGCAGGTGCTATCGCCACTGAACTTGTTCGTTACGGTCAGCGGGTGAGCGTGTTGGCTTGGGCATGTGACCCGCTGTGGAGAACCCCTAAGGGTCTTGAGGTCGTGGGTCCGCGAGCGTTTGGATACGACCTTGACTACGTACCAGTTGAGGAGGCAGCTCGTGCCTTCATCTAATCAATCCAACGACCTGCGAATCGGAATCGATGTCGGTGGCACGAATACCGATGCGGTGGTGCTCAACGCGCAAGATCACGTTGTGGCATGGACGAAGCAGCCGACCACTGACGATGTCACCGGAGGAATGCGTGCTGCGTTGGCTGCCGTACTCGAAGGGATCGACGACCCGAGCAGAGTAGGCCGGGTAATGCTCGGCACGACGGCGGCGACCAACGCGATCGTCGAACGCCGACGGCTGGGCAAGGTTGCCGTTATTCGGATTGGTGCACCTGCGACAACGGCGGTGCCGCCACTAACAGCATGGCCGGACGATTTACGCGAAGCTATTTCGGCGGGGGAGTTGCTCGCTCGAGGTGGCTACCTCATTGATGGTCGGCGTATCGCTCCCACCGATATCGATGAAATCCGTCGTTTTCTCGAGTCGGTTGCAGGTAAAGCCGATGCCGTGGCCGTCACAGGTGTCTTCAGCCCCGTTGTGCATGACGAAGAGCGCAAAGTTGGCGAACTTGTTCGTGAGGTGCTCGGTGATTCGGTGGCACTTTCGCTCAGCCACGAGATTGGCCAGATCGGTCTTCTCGAACGGGAAAACTCAACTGTGCTCAATGCTGCGCTCCATGGAGTCGCCCGCGATGTGACGGGTGCCCTTTCGCAGGTCTTGAGTGAGCGAGGCATGCAGCCGGCGACATTCTTTGCGCAGAATGACGGCACGTTGATGGCAATGGAGTATGCCTCTCGCTATCCCGTTCTCACCATTGGTTCTGGCCCCGCGAACTCGATCCGCGGTGCGGCTGTTCTTTCCGGTGTTGAAGATGCGATCGTCGCAGATGTTGGCGGAACGACCACAGATTTTGGTGTGCTGATCAAGGGATTACCTCGAGAATCCACCGCGCCAGTGCGTATTGGTGGAGTGGCTACAAACTTCCGGATGCCGGACGTCATAAGCATTGGACTGGGCGGTGGCACTCTGGTGTCCGAGGACGGCGAACGGGTCGGCCCTCAATCTGTGGGTCATCGACTTGGCGCTTCGGCACTGATCTTCGGTGGATCTGTTCCGACACTTAGTGACGCCGGCGTCCATGCCGGGCGAGCATCATTCGGTTCGTCACCCATCGGAGTCGACTACGCCGAACGTCTCGCGCGTGGACTGGCCGTAGCTGACGCGATGTTTGGCGACGCAGTCGACGTCATGTCACTTGGTAAGGCTGAGCGGCCTCTGGTCGTAGTCGGTGGTGGTGCTTTCCTAGTTCCAGATTCCGTCCCAGGAGCGAGTGCGGTGATCAGACCAGATCATGCCGACGTGGCGAATGCTGTGGGAGCGGCAATTGCGTTGGCCAGTGGTCGCTGGGACGCGATTGTTCCGGACGGCTTGGGTCGTCGAGACGCGATTGAACGTGCTTGCGATATGGCCAAGCAGCGTGCCGTTCAAGCTGGTGCTGATCCAAACGCGGTTGAAATCGTCGAATTGGTAGAGATTCCGCTCAGTTACCTATCAGAGCCAGCAATCCGAGTTAACGTCAAAGCAGCGGGACCTCTGTCGTGGATTTAGTTACCTTGTAAGACAGTGAACGACTCATAGTGAAACTGCAGTGTTGGATTAAGGGAGATCACAAATGCGCGGTGCGAAAAGTAGGACCCTCGGAGCGGTAATCGCAGTGGTAACTGCATCGTCGCTTCTAGCAGCCTGTTCCGGTGGGGCAGTGAAGCCCACCGATAGTTCAGCGAATCCGTCGGGATCGACCGCGGTCAATGACACCTTCGTGTATGCACAAAACCTCGAACTCGTCACGGACTGGGATCCGGCCACGTCGTACTCAAACGAAGGCATCGTCATGCCGAACGTGTACGAGACCTTGACGCGGTACAACCCGGCGACGCAGAAAGTTGAGCCACTGCTGGCTACTGCATGGGCACAGTCGAATGGCGGCACGACCTGGACCTTCACGCTCCGCGAAGGTGTGAAGTTCCACGATGGTGCAACCCTCGATGCGGCTATGGCCAAGGCAGCGCTCGAACGAACGATCAAACTACAGGGTGGTCCGGCGTACATCTGGGGTGCGGTCAAGACGATCGACGCTCCATCGGCAAACTCATTGGTCTTTAACCTCAGCTACCCCGCGCCCATCGATCTCATTTCGTCATCGTCCTACGGTGCCTACATTTACGACGAGAAGGCTGGTGGAACCGCGGACTTCAAGACGTTCGTAGCCACTGGCAAGGATGGCGGCTCGGGCCCGTACACGGTGAGTCTATGGGACAAGGGTCGCGAAACCGAGGTTAAGCTCGCTGCCTACGATGGCTACTGGGGCGGATGGACTGGTACTCACTACAAGAACGTCGAGTACCGAGTGGTACCCGAGGTAACGACGGCATGGCAGTTGCTGCAGAGCGGCGAGGTTTCCATGGTCGGCCGACTCAACCCGCAAATCTTCGCTCAGGCACAGACCACGTCAGGCGTCTCCACCTCAGTGACGTCGTCGTTCCAGAACCTACTTGCGTTGTACAACACTGCATCCGGCCCGATGGCCGACGTTCGTGTTCGCAAAGCCGTACGTGATTCGATCGACTTCAGCGGCTTGGTCTCTGCCCTCAAGGGCAGTGTTGTCGAGGCCAACGGAGTGGTTCCCAAGGGCTTGTTGGGATTCAACCAAAATATCGTCCAGCAGCAGAAACTCGTTGAGGCCAAGGCGTTGCTGGCGGCTGCTGGATACGGGCCAGACGGCAAGAAGTTGTCGCTCACAATGACGTATGCCGAAGGTGACGCAGATCAGCAACTCTTCGCAACGTTGCTCACCTCAGCGCTGCAGCAATTGGGTGTTGAGCTCAAGGCGACGCCACTGCAGTGGAGCGCACAGTGGGATCGAGGCAAGTCCGCAGATACGGCCAAGCGTCAAGACATCTTCGTCATGTACTGGTACCCCGATTACGCAGATGCCTCCACCTGGTTCATCAACATGTTCCACAGTGCTGAGCCGCCGTTCTTCAACCTTGCCTACTGGAACAACGCGGCAGCTGACAAGTTGAGTGATTCACTGCCGGCATTGACCGCGGTCACGCCACCATTAGCGCAAGCGGCCTACACAACACTGCAGAAGATGATCATCGATCAGGATGCAGTTGCATCAGTTCTCTACGTCCAGAACTACCAGCGTGCCTATTCGTCCACGGTAAAGAACTACGTTGACAATCCGGCATACCCGAACGTTCCGTTCGTCTACAACATGGAACCTGGCGCCTGATATGGGGCGCTACCTCGTGCGTCGGCTTGCGCAGGCTGCGCTCGTCGTCGTCGGGGTAGTGGTACTCACGTTCGTGATCGTCCGGCTTTTGCCCGGGGATCCTGCAGCCGCATATGCAGGTCCCCGGGCAAGTCCGGAGGACCTTGCCAGAGCGCGTGAAGTGCTCGGGTTGGATAAGCCCGTCATCGTCCAGTTGGGTATGTACATGTCGGGCTTGGTTCGCGGCGAATGGGGGACGAGCCTGCACACACGACTTCCCGTCACACACGATCTCGCAATCGCGTTTCCAGCTTCACTTGAACTCGTAGGAACTGCGCTCCTTTTTGCAGTCGCAATCGGTATTCCGATGGGACTGTTGGCGGCTCGATTCTTCGGCACACCAGTTGATGGAGGAATCCGCCTCGGTTCGATGTTTGTGGCCGCATTCCCGGTCTTCTTGCTCGCATTGATAGTTCAAAACCTGTTTGCCACGAAACTTGGCTGGTTCCCGGTCGCGGGTGAATACGACTCGAAGCTAGATGCCACATCCCCACTGCATCTCTATACGAACATCACCATCGTTGATGCGTTCATCACAGGTAATTGGCCAATCTTCCTAAGTACTGCGCACCATTTGATTTTGCCGGCCTTAGTGGTGGCGGCTTACCCAATCGGTGTAGTTACTCAAATGACCCGAGCTGCAGTTTCGGAAGAATCGTCCTTGGATCATGCGCGGCTCGAACGGGCGCTTGGATTCACTCCGGGACAGGTTCTTCGACGATTCTCGTTCCGGCCGTCGTTGAATCCCATCCTCACGTTGTTAGCGCTCGTCTTCGCCTACTCGCTGGTGAATGCATTCCTCGTTGAGGCCATCTTCAACTGGCCGGGCTTAGGAAAGTACGCGGTTGAGTCGATCAGATCGCTTGATACCGCGGCGGTTGCGGGTGTGACACTTATCGTCGCGTTGGCGTACGTCTTGGCAAACCTTGTTGTGGACATCGCCCAGACATTCATTGATCCACGGGTGAGATTGTCATGACGATCATCCCACCAGAAGAACTTGTTCCTAACGATGAACGATTCGCATTTCTGACACTGGCGCGCGGGCGCCTGCGTGGTCAAAAGTTGTTTGCTGCAGGAGCGATCGTTCTTCTCATCATCATTGTGATGGCGCTGCTTGCGCCGTGGATCACTCCATATCCGCAGGACGCTCAAGGTGGGGTTGATCCGGTCAACTCACTGTTGGCGCCCAACGGGCAGCATTGGTTCGGTACTGATCAAGTCGGGCGGGACGTATATACGCGAGTGGTTTTCGGTGCCCGAACATCGCTGTTTATCGTGTTCAGCGTCCTGAGTCTGTCGGTGCTCATCGGAGTGACGCTCGGCGTCATCGCTGGCTATGCGGGTGGTTGGATCCGCGATGTTGTTATGCGAGTGACAGACGTATTTCTGGCCTTCCCTGCGCTGTTGCTCTCACTGGCTCTTTGCATCGTCCTGCAGCCCGATCTTAAGACTGCGATCCTCGCGATTACCGTCACTTGGTGGCCCTGGTACACCCGACTGGCGGCGGGTGTTGCTGCATCGATTTCGGGAAGGGCGTACATGGATGCAGTTCGGGCGCTGGGGATTTCCCCGGCCCGTGCAGTGTTTAGACATGTCCTACCGAATTCTCTGACGCCAGTAATTGTGCAACTCTCGCTGGATGCGGGAGGCATCATCCTTACTGCAGCCGCGTTGTCATTCCTTGGGCTTGGCGCTCAAGAACCGACGGCCGAGTGGGGCTTGATGGTGGCGCAAGGACAAGATCTATTCACTACGGCGTACTGGGTCGCGCTATTCCCGGGCTTGGCGATTCTCGTGGCGGCGTTCGCGTTCAACATGCTGGGTGAGGGAATGCGCACCGCACTTGATCCGCGACGGGGGTTCACGTCATGACGGCACAAGCTGCGCCCACCGCACGTCCGTTAATCTCGGTCCGAGACATGCGCGTTACCTATGGCGATCGACTTGTGTCGCACCTGCCGGAACTCGATGTCTATGAAGGGGAGTGCGTTGCTCTTGTAGGGGAAAGTGGTTCGGGAAAGACTTCTGCTTTGCTGGCGATTCTTGGCTTGGGTGATTTCTCGGGTGCCCATGTCGCAGGATCCGTTCTTATCAACGGTGTGAACGTCGTCGATGCGACGCAGGCGCAGTTGCGCCGAGTCCACGGCACTGCAATAACGCTCGTTTCACAAAGCCCACAGGCAGCGCTCAATCCGACGATGCGCCTTGGTCGTCTCGCTAAGTTGGCGCTCAAGCAGCACGGTGTCCGCGGGCGGGAAGCGAATGCACGAATCGGGGATGCACTATCTCGGGTCGTCCTTCCAAACGAGATCTTGAAGCGGTACCCACATGAGGTTTCCGGGGGTCAGGCTCAGCGGTTCTGCATCGCGCTAGCCGTGGCATTGCAGGTGCAGTGCATTGCCGCCGACGAACCCACCAGTGCGCTCGACGTAACCGTGCAAGCCGAGATTCTGCGACTTCTCGATGAGCTACGTAGAGAACGCAACATGGCAATGGTTTTGGTGTCGCATGATTTAGCACTCGTCTCCACGCTCGCCGATCGCATTGTTGTGATGAAGGACGGCGAGGTTGTCGAGATAGGTTCGCGTGATGAGGTGCTCCATTCACCGAAAGCCGACTACACGCGCGAGTTACTTGCGGCCGTTCCGGTGTTAGGAGCTACGTCATGACGGCCGATCTCTTGAGAGTGGATGGGGTCACGCTTTCGTACGGGAAGCGTGCGGTGGTTCATGACGTTTCGCTCGCTCTTACGAAGGGCCCAACCGGTGTTGCGCTAGTGGGCGAGTCCGGATCAGGGAAGACCACTGTCGCGCGCGCACTGCTCGGAATGATCGGACCGACGTCGGGTCGCGTGATGTTCGGTGAGACGGATGTTTCGCAGTTCACACGATCGGAACGCGCCGCATATCGTCGAACTGTCCAACCCGTTTTTCAAGATGGAACTGAAGCGCTCGATCCGCGGATGAGTGTGGGTAAGGCACTTGCTGAGGCGCTTTCGGTTTCGCCCGACGCTCACCTGCGCGGAGCGGCGAAGGCGCGCCGCATCGCTGAACTATTGGACGATGTTGGCCTGAGCAGTGGAATTGTTGATCGACTACCGCATCAGATATCAGGTGGACAGCGGCAGCGCGTGTGCATTGCCCGGGCGCTGGCCGTGCGCCCGCAAGTGTTGCTGCTCGATGAACCTACGAGTGCACTTGATGTGACGGTTCAGTCAAAGATTCTGGAGTTGCTCCGTCGATTGCAGCAGGAACATTCACTGACGTACCTGCTCATCACCCATAACCTCGCGATCGTCGAATCGTTGTGTTCGTATACGGCCGTCATGTTCGCAGGACGTGTGGTGGAGCAAGGACCGACTCGTGAGGTATTGATGTCACCGTCGCATCCTTACACCGCCTCGTTGATCGCAGCGCTACCGCGAATGGGTGGACAGATTCCGACAGCAGTTGGACGCGCGGACGTCGGATTCGCCGACTCCGGTTGCAGTTTCCGAATGCGGTGTCCCATAGCCGTTGATGCCTGTGTGTCCTCGCCCGAGTTGGCCTCCATTGGTGGTCGCCACGTCTCGTGTTTTCGTGCCGACGACGTGATGCTTAATCCAAGAATTCTGAATTCGAAGGAGGCCACGCCGTGACCGTGGTGATCGGTGTTGATGTCGGTGGAACATTCACCGATTTGGTTATGAGAGACCAAGCCGATGGCCAGGTGACCGTTGGTAAGGTCCCAACCACGCCCCACGATCCTGAAATTGGAGTCCTCAATGCGCTAGATGCCGTTTTGACGCCGGCGCAGGTGTCACGGTGTTCTCATTTTCTGCATGGAACAACCGTCGGCCTTAACGCCCTCATCGAACGACGTGGGGCTACCGTCGGGCTGATCACCACTGCAGGGTTTCGAGATGTTCTTGAGATCGGACGCGGCGATCGACCGGACCCATACGACCTGCGCCCCAGGCCCAAGGACCCGCTCGTACCCCGTCGTCGTCGGGTCGAGGTTCAGGAGCGAATCGGTTCGCGTGGTGAGGTGATACAGCCACTCGACGCATCAGGAATTGCGTCGATCGTTGACGTATTTGCCCGTGAGTCGGTCGACGCAATCGCAGTGGTGCTGATCAACAGCTACACCAACCCTGATCACGAAATGCAGATCGAAACAGAGCTGCGGCGTTGCGGATATCAAGGGGATATCAGCCTTTCTTACCGGGTGAGCGGTGAGTACCGCGAGTACGAACGAACGACCACGACCGTGATCGATGCATTTGTTCGTCACCGCATGGGCCCTTATCTCAGGCGCCTTCGCGATGGCCTGGCTGAGCGAGGCTTCGTCGGCGAACTTTTGATCACCCGCTCCGGTGGGGGAGCACTTACCGTCGACGAGGCACTGCAGCGACCGTTCGAAACGATCCTGTCGGGGCCAGTTGCCGGTGCGGCTGCAACAGCGCGACTCGCTCAGGCCCTCTCGCTTCCGTTGGCCATCCCTGCCGACGTAGGTGGGACGAGTTTCGACACTGCAGCAATCGTGGACGGTCGACTTCCACTCAATTTCGAAGGTCATGTGGAGGGTTTGCCGCTGCAATGTCCGTGGGTCGACGTTCGTTCAATTGGCGCTGGTGGGGGATCACTGGCCTACGTCGATGAAGGCGGTCTGCTACGTGTCGGACCGCGCAGCGCGGGTGCAGTTCCCGGGCCAGCGTGTTACCAGCGCGGTGGCAGTCAGGCAACCGTTACCGATGCCGCACTGGCACTCGGGATGCTTGCCTCTGGTGCGTTGAGTGGCGGAGTGGGATTAGATCTGGCCGCAGCGCATCACGTCCTCGATAACCTTGTAGATGCCAGTGGATTGGCCGACCGCGTCGCTGTTGCACAGGGCATCATGCGGATCGCTGCCTCTCACATGGGCGAAGCAGTGCGAGGAATCACTGTTGAGAGGGGTGTCGACCTACGGACAGCTGCGCTCGTTGCCTTTGGCGGGGCCGGACCACTTTTTGCCAGCCTGTTGGCTCTCGAGATGGACGTTGACACGGTCATCATTCCTTCGAATGCAGGTAACTTCTCCGCGGTTGGCTTGATGCAGTCCGATGTGTCGCGCAGCGCTGCCCGTACATTGTTGCGACCGCTGACTCCTGCGACGTTGGTGGAAGCCGTCGCTGTGGCGACAGATTTGGGTCGCAGTTTTGGCGCCGCAACTAATTCGGACTCCTACGAACTCCTGCTCGATCTGCGGTACCGCGGCCAGGAACATTCGTTGACGGTGGCGTTGCCGTGGAGTCTCGGGGCAGGTGCGCCGTCCATTGATGTCATCGAGTCGCAATTTGAAGCTGAGTACCGCAGTGCGTACGGCTTGAATCTGCCTGAGTCAGTGGAGTTGGTGAACGTGCGAGTTCAACGTCATACCCGACTTAGCGTCTCGCGGGATGCTGTCTCGGCGCCACGTTGGACGGGAGCGGCTGACTTGGCCGACAGATCCGTATGGTCTTTCACCCTCGCAGATTGGGCGTTAACTTCCGTGATCGAGCGCACAAGCGTCCCCGAGGCCGGAATGCTTGGGCCTGTCCTGATTGTCGAGCAGACTGCTACGACGGTGGTTGATGCTGGATTTAGCGTCCGTCCCAGCGATCAAGAGTCACTTGTCATTACTCGGAAGGCAGGTGCGAAGTCATGACGACTCCGTCCTGGATGAATCCCGCCGAGGGTTTTGTGAGCTCGTCGTCGAAATCGGTCAGCAGCGGCGTGGGCGATGCCGCAGATCCGATCACAACTGAGATTATCCGGCAAGGTTTGAATGCAGCTGCCGAGCACATGAAACGCACCGTCATCCGCACGGCGTTCTCACCGATCATCTACGAGGCACTGGATTTTGCGGTTGCGTTGTATGACGCCGATATGTGCATGCTCGCTCAGGCTCCGACCTTGCCTTCTTTCATGGGGACTCTCGGCTTTTGTGTTGAGGCAGCAGTTACAGCAGTAGGTGGTCCGCAGGTCTTAGGGCCGGGAGATGTTGTGCTCTATAACGATCCCTTTGGTACGGGCTCGCACCCACAGGACGCTGCGATGATCGTGCCGATATTCGCTCTGGACTCGCTTGTGGGCTACGCGGTGATTAAGGCGCACTGGCTCGATATCGGGGGCAAGGATCCCTACTGCACTGACACCATCGACGTGTTCCAAGAGGGCACGATCTTTCCTGGCGTGAAGCTGTACGAGGGGGACGAACTCGTCGATTCGATCTATCGAATGGTGCTGGCTAATTCGCGCATTCCAGATGCGGTCATCGGGGATATCAACGCAATGGTCGCGGGTGCTCGCTCGGGCGGTGCGGCGCTTACACGCATCGTTGAAAGGTATGGTCTCGACGAGTTTCGCAGGTGCGTCGCTCGAATCTACGATCACGGTGAAGCGATGGTGCGGCATTGGTTTGAACAGTTGCCGGACGGCGAGTACTCGGCGAGCAGTGTCATCGATGGCGATGGCGTGATCGGTACGGCCATTCCATTCGAGGTGGTGGTGCGGGTACATGGCTCATCGGTGACGGTGGATTACACCGGCGCACCTGATCAAACGGTCGGGCCTATCAATTCGCCGCTGCCGTCAACCGTGGCGGTTAGTCGTTTAGCGGTGGCCTATCTTGTGGGCAACGAAGCGCCCAACGAGGGTCACTTCCGTGCACTTGAAGTACTGACTCGCCCAGGTTCCATCTTTCATCCGGTGCGGCCAGCACCGTCGTTCATGTACGGGGTTCCGTCAGACCATGCCATTGAATTGATTATCAATGCGTTGGCCGCAGCACTTCCCGATCTGGTTCCAGCATCAAGTGGTGGGGACATCTGTGCGTTGGTGTGGTGGGGGAGCCGTGAAGAAAGTGGCGAGCCATGGGCCGATGGAGCGCCGCATCCGGTTGGGCTAGGGGCCAGTCCGCAAGGTGATGGTGCTAGCACGATGATGTTTCATTCCGAATCAGCTACCCGATTCACGCCAGCAGAAATCTGGGAAGCTCGTAATCCGTGGATCATCGAACAGTGCGCGCTGGCGCAGGATTCCGGTGGGGTTGGTCAGTATCGCGGCGGTCTCGGATTGAATCTTTCATTCCGAGTCGTTGAAGACTGCTACATCACTGTTGCCATTGCCAGGACGAAACTTCGTCCATGGGGCCTCGAAGGCGGCGGCGAGGGACGGCCGAACGCCTTAGAAATCCAGTATCCAGATGGTCGAGTCGAATCCCATTCACTCTCCACGAGAGTTGCGTTACCGAAGGGCACACTGGTGCACTTGCGCACGGGAAGTGGTGGGGGGCACGGCGACCCTGCACAAAGAGAAATTTCCTCGGTGAAAGACGATCTCACCGAGGAGTACATTTCCCTCGAACATGTGCGCGTGCATTACCCACACGCCATATAGTCGAAACGGCTGCTGAGAGTCGTTCTCGGACTAGTTGTGTGGCCCGGTTAGGCGATTGTCGGTCCAGCCAAGGAACGCCTTTAGTGGCTCGTTAACGCGGACTTCCTGATAGATCGCATTAGGCACGAAACGGTTGCCGCGAACTGAATAGCCGGATTGGTGATACCGGCCGTTGTTGCCATCGACGATACGCAATGTGATGCCACCGCCGCCGAGTAGATTGTCTGTCACCGTTACCGGGCCGGTTCCTGATGGTCCGAGATCTGGTGAAAACATCAACGCCGCATTATCGGACTTAGACGTGCCCATCAAAATCGTGTTGTGCCTGACGGTCAGGTTGTGAACGCCTGTCTGCATCTGGCCACCATCGGCGTGTGATCCGGGAGCCAATGTGAAGTCGTGGATGAAGGAGTCAATGAGCGCGCAGTTACTTCCGAGTTTCACGCCGTCGGAACGTTGGCTGTGGACGTTGACGCGAAACGCTGCCCAACTGTTGCCAGCGATTGCTGCCTCTTGCTGGCCGTAGAACTCGCAGTCTTCAATCCGCGCACTACCGCCCTGATAAACCAAGATGCCGTAGGGGTCTTTGTTGCTGTGAATCCGGCAGTTACGAATGACGACGCCGCGCGCTGTCACATTGATCGTTCCCGTCACATCAACTGAGTCGATGATCTGGCCCGGAGTGTCGGCTTGAATGGTGCCGACCTTGCGCAACACTGTGCCCTCGGGCACGCCGGTCGTAGCGTCGGACGGCCACGAGGAGGTGTCCGTTACGTTGATTGATGCACCCGATGCTGACGTTGTCACGCGAGCCGGCATGACCGGAACGGACGAGGCTGGTGCTGGTCGCGCCCGTAATCGTCGAGCGGCGCGCGCGTGGGCAGCTGCAGCGGCCGCCTTTTTGCGGGCCTGACTGGCCCGGCGTGCGGCACTCGTTGACGTCACCGAGGTGCGCTTGTGTTTAGTTACGCGCGGCTTAGCGGCGGTCGTCTTACGCGGATGCGATGCCTTAGTCACAGTCGCGACGTGCGATGACGAAGACCGCAACCCGGGCAGGGTGACCATCGCTCCATTGCTGGGGGTTGTCATGACAGACGACAGAACCGACGCGACGACTGATCCCGTGGTCTTAGCCGAGCTTGCAACCGTTGGCGGTAGGCAGGCAGGTTCGTCGCCCGTAACGCACGAGTAAGACTCGGCCACCGGGGCTGAAGTGCGCGACGCAGACCACGCATGAACGCCAAACACTAGAGCGATTGCGGTCATGACTGCGACGACGCGACTAATTCTCCCCACCGTTTAAACTTAGCCGACGTTCTGCGAATGACGCATCAATCAGGGGATCCAGACCTGAAATTGCATCACTTCTTGGACGTTTAGGGGATAACTGTTCAGGTCCGAGCGGCAGAAACCTCGTCGGGATTGTGAACGCTATTAGTCTGTCGTGGTAGTCAAGCCTCTCGATGGGAGTCCCACATGATCGTTCTTGAGCTCGACGGAACTATCGCCATCATCGATCCGTCGCACGGAGGTGAGATTCTCGACTTGATTGGCAGCCAAGGCGAGCGCCCACTTGGGCGTCCGCCATTTGCATACTCGCCCCAAGAGTCTGGTGATCTCGACGAACCAACGTGGACGGATCGATATCGCGGTGGCTGGCAGCTGGTTGCTCCCAACGCGGGAACGCCGAGCGTTGTCGACGGCGATCGCCACGGCTTCCACGGAGGTGCTTCGGTCGCCGAGTGGTCAGTCATCGCTCAGGAATCCCACACCGTGACTCTGTACGTCGAAAATCATGGCTTGGGTTTCACGCGACGGTACGCGCTCGAGCAGTCACGGATGCGCATTGAGACGTCCGTGGACGCACTCGTGGAACCGCGACCTCTAGTGGCTATAGAGCACGTCGTAGTCGGAGTTCAGATTCTCGATCCGGAAGTGTCCTTGGACGTGAGCCCTGGTATCGCCTTCGAGATTGAAGAACCTGACGGGTTCTTGCCACTGCCCACCGAGGCACCCGCGTATCCCGAGGTATTGATGTTGGACGGCGCGATCGAGCGAATGGGTTCGTGGAGCATTGATGACGTTGGTGCCCAGACGTTCGCGGTATCAGAGATGCCCGAAGGCTGGGCGCACGTGCGTAACTGCGCGACTGGTGAGGGGTTGCGTTTGACCTGGGACGTGTCAATGTTGCCGCATATGTGGGTGTGGCATGAGAACCGTTCAAGCGGCGGTCCTTGGCGACATGCCACCGAACTACTCGGGATCGAACCTGCGATGGTGCCACATTCCATCGGGCTCGACGGTGCACGAGAATCCGGTCACGCCACAATTGTTGTTCCGGGAGAACCCGTCAGTTGGTGGATTGAAGCCGAGTTGATCGCGGCAACCGCGGCGCGTCCCACTCGATGGACGCAAAGCTAGTGACTGATTGGCAGCCACCAACGGTTCTGGGAGTCGACGGATGTCGCGGTGGTTGGCTCGGCATTGTGTGGGACGGATCGACGACCACGGCTGTCTTCCACGCGACCCTCAAGGAATTGATAGACGACGAAACTGCGCGCGAAGCAGTGGTTATCGGCGTTGACATGCCGATGGGGCTTCCCGACGAGGGTGCCCGACGTGCAGATCGGATGGCACAGAGAGAACTCGGTCGTCGAGCGTCGTCCATCTTCGTGACACCAACAAGATCTGCGTTAGCGATGCTGACGCAATCGCAGGCCAGTGCAGTCAACAAAGAATGTGGTGGCCCGGGCGTCAGCATCCAAGCGTTTAATCTTCGCCCGAAAGTGTTGGAGGTTGACGAAATCGCTCGCGCGTCTGTCGGCCACGGTGGCCGCCGTCTTGTTGAAGTGCATCCCGAACTCTCGTTCCACATCATGAACAATGGCTCGCTCAGCCATTCCAAGCGCACGCCGCCAGGCCACGCGGAGCGACGTGCGCTCCTTGGCGAGGCTGGCTTTGAAGTGGATCCGGCATCGATAGTTGTCCCGGGCCGGATCGCCATCGATGATGTGTTAGACGCTGCTGCAGCGGCATGGTCAGCGTGGCGTGTGAAGAGCGGTTCGGCGCGATCGCTACCCGACCCGCCCGAAGTCAACAGCGATGGAATCCCTGCCGCGATCTGGGTCTGATTTCTGGGACGACGACAAACCTTACGGCTAGCATCGCCACATGACTGATGAGATTGCGCCCCGCCCGCCGGTACCTCCATTCAGTGAGCAGGATGCTCGCCAGAAGGTTCGGATGGCGGAGAACGCTTGGAACACCAAAGAGCCCGCGCGAGTCGCGGCCGCGTACACGGTCGACTCGGTCTGGCGTAACCGCGATGAGTTTGTTCAAGGGCGAGATGAGATCGAAGCGTTCCTTATTCGCAAGTGGGAGCGCGAACTCGACTATGTGTTGCGCAAAGACCTTTGGGCGTTCTCGGACAATCACATTGCCGTGCGTTTTCAGTATGAATGGCACAACGCTGACGGACAGTGGTTCCGGTCCTATGGCAACGAAAACTGGGAGTTCGACGACCTGGGCTTTATGGCCCGCCGCGAGGCGAGTATCAATGATGTCGCGATCGCCGAGTCTGACCGACGTATCTTCGGCCCGCGTGCCGATGGGGATGATTCTGGAATCCCGTTGCGCTGAATGGATGAACGCGTGTCACGAGTCGCGTCTTGATCAAACTGAGAGTTACACTTTGTATACGGAACGTAACCGCATACCTGCGTAAAGACCGTAGACGGATTAGGCGCAGCAGGATGCACATGGCTGACACGTCGCAGGAGGGCGGGCCTGTGGGCGCTCGAGAATGGTCGTGGTCGTATGACCCAGACCGATGGCTTGACCTGATTCGTCACGCCCTCGATGGCCTACCAGACGCGTCCGTCATGGTTTTTGATCGGGACTACCGCTATCAAATCGTCCGCGGCCAAGCCCTGAAGGATTCGGACTATCGCTCGCACGAGTTAGAAGGCCAACTCGCCGCGGAGATTCTCTCGCCGGCCCGGTGGGCGTTCTATGAGCCCCTGTATCGTCAGGCGCTCCTCGGTATTGCAACGACGACTGAAACGAAAGCTCCAGACGGTGGGCGCGATTTCCTCGTGCGCATTGGCCCGGTGCGTGATGAGGCCGGAGTAGTTGTTGGCGGGATTGCCGTTGCGACGGACGAGACTAACCACCGACGCGATCTCGCTCGTCTTGCCGAGTCAGAGGAACGTTTCCGCCTACTGGCAGAAAACACGTCCGACTTTGTTTTACGCCTGTCACCGAACGGGGTGATCGAGTGGGTATCGCCTTCGATTTGTGAGATCGCTGGCTGGCAACCCATGGAAATCGTTGGTCGGCACGTGCTCAACTTTGCACATCCAGACGATCAAGAGGACGTTAAGGCCTTCACCATCAGGCTGCGCGATGGGGCTCTTCGTACGGGGCGCTCGCGAATTAGGATTGCGGATGGTTCTTACCGCTGGTTTTCGCGGATCATCCGACCGATACACGATGACGATGGCGCCGTTGTGGCGTTTGCGAGTTCGTGGCGAGATGTTGAATCCGAAGTCTTGAGTGAGCGACTCCTTCAAGAGTCAGAGCAACAAATGCGCCAAACCATGGATAGAGCGAGCATCGGGATGATGATGACGGCCGCTGATGGAACCTTCTTGAAGGTTAACCAGGCGCTGTGCGACATGCTGGGATACGAACGTAATGAACTTGAGGGTATGACCTTCATGGAAATCACCCATCCTGACGATCTGTCAGTGGGTGCACAATCGATTCGAGATCTTGCCAGTGGTGCAATTCGTAGTTTCAAGCAGCGCAAGCGGTACATCGCCAAACTTGGTGAAATTGTGTGGGTTGACCTGAGCACTACTGGTGTTTTTGATACCGACGGCGTGTTCCGTCACACCGCCACGCAAGTCGTTGATGTGACAACAGAAGTTCTCAACTATGAGGCTCTTCAGCGCAGTGCGCGTCAATTCAGATTACTTGCAGAGAATTCTTCTGACGTGGTTTATCAAACTGATCTCGGCGGGGTAATCGAGTGGATTTCACCCTCGGTTACACACGTGTTGGGCTGGGACCCTGAGCTCATGATCGGTGTTCCATCCATGACGTTGGTTCATCCGGACGATGTTCCTGCGGTGCAAGACCTGTTGCAGCGAGTTATCGACGGTGAGATCACCGAGCCGATGTTGTCGAGATATCGATCATCGGGTGGGCCAATGCGTGAAATGTCGGGGATTGCGCGGTTGATTCGGGCGAGCGACGGAACTATCACGGGTGCCTCAGTCAGTATTCGCGATGTTACCCAAGAGCAGATTGCTCGTCGTGAGTTAGCTCGCAGCGAAGAACAGTTCCGGCTGGCGATGGCGAACGCTCCGCACGGCATGGTCATCACGGATGTGTCCGGGGTGATGCTGCAGGTGAATCGGGCCATGCTCGAACTGCTCGGCGTTGTCGAGCGGGACGTCATTGGCCATGTGCTGTCAAACTTCCTTCAGTCTGGTACTCGTTCAATCTACGGTGAACAGATGCGCGAATTGCTTGCCGCTCAACGGGATAGCATCCGTGAGCAGCGGGTTCTCGTAGTCGGAGATCGCGTACTTTGGGTTGATCACGCCACCTCATTGCTGCGTGATGAGCAGGGACAGCCACAGTTTTTTGTGCACCAACTCGCAGATCAAACCGTCGCTCGCGAAGCAGCAGCGCAGCACGAGTGGTTGGCCCATCACGACGAACTCACCTCCGTTCTCAATCGCCGAGGTGGAAATCTGCTGTTGAGTGAGGTGCTTGAGTCAGCGGCAACGACCGATGCACTGCATGGGTTGCTGTTCATTGATGTCGATAACTTTAAACAATTCAATACTCGCGGCGAGGAAGCAGGGGATGCGGTCCTAGCGACTGTTGCCCGAAGACTTGCCGCAATCACCGGTTCGCCAGCGGAGGTGGTTCGCTGGGGCGGTGATGAATTCCTCGTGCTGGTGCGCGATGTCGGTGATGAGTCTGAGCTACTCGCCGCGGCTGAGCGGATACGCCGAGAGGTTTCTAGGCCAATGAATGTAGGCGCCGATCTGCTTGACGAATCGGTACATGTCACTGTCACTGTCATTGCATCCCTTATTAGGGCCGACGACTCGATTACAACGCTGATTGCGCGAACGAGCAAACCCCTATCTACGGCCAAAGAACAGGGACGAAACCGCGTAACGGTGCAACTCTAATCCGGCTTGTCGCGTCGCAATACGCGTGCGAGGCCTACTGCTGAGCAGTGATATGGGCGAAGGCTGGCCCGAAGAACATTGCCTGGCCGTCCTTGATGAAGTACACAGACCAGTCGGGAAGATTGGTGAACCACTCTGCGCAGCTTGGCCCGGCAATCAAACATGCAGTTGCAAGAGCATCGGCGACACCGGCATCGGGGCCAACAATGGTGGCCGAGTCGAATTCAACCTTTGTCGTCCCCATGTGCGGGTTCGTTATGTGCTCGCCACGTTCGTAGAGGCCGCTGGTGGCGATGGCACCGTCCACGACCGTGACGACCTCGACGACTTGCTGAGTGTCGTAAGGATTTGTGATTCCAATGGCCCAACCCTCACGTGGCGCTTGGAATCCGCGGCACGCAATGTCCCCGGATGCATTGACGCACACGTTCGGAATTCCGGCAGCGACAAGTTGGTCGGCCACGATTCCTGCGGCCCAGCCTTTGACGTATCCAGATGGATCAACCCCGCCCTTAACGGCCCATGGATCGAACACGCCCTGCGTAAGCTGCTTTAGCCAAGCGCACGTGTCGAGTACCTCAGACACCACGGGAGGAATCCGGTGGTCGGGCAGAATTCCGTTGCGCAGCAAGGAGATGGGGGTGTCTGCCTTGTAGGTCGAAAACCATCGATCGACCTGATGTAAATACTCGATGGCGTCGGCCATGATCTCGTCGTAGTTTTCAGGGAATTCTTCGGCGCGTAGGTCGAAGGTGACCACAGTGCCCCAGACCTCTTCGGCGTGGACACGTCGCTGCCAGTCACCCCAGCCAGCGAGAGTTATGGTGGGATTGCCGTCAGCGTCGCGGCGTACAACGATCGGTTCGTCAGAAGACACGTTTTACAACCTACAGGCCGGCGGCAGTCATTGCGGACTGCAGTGACTCGATCCATGCGGTCGACGAAAGTGTTGCACCGGCAACCGTCGCGATCTGGGCCTTGGTAGTACCGATTGTTTCGGTGCGCAAGGTTGGTACGGCCTTGGTGTTGATGCGTGCACTTGTCGGATCGGACTTTGGATACTGAGCGGCCCACGCGTCGATGATCTTGCCATTTTGTACGCGGATTCCGACCTGCATGTTTCCATAACTCGCGTCAGGAACGACGGCGCCAAGATAGTCCTTGAACGCCGCCACGGTGGGCGTAGGTGTTGGCTTCGCTGTCGACTTCGATGGAGTTGGGGCGGGGACTGCAGTCTTCGTCGGCTTCGGGGTTGGCTTGACCGACGTTGAAGCACTCGGCTTGGGTGTGGCGCTAGATGGTGCAGCGCTGGGAGCGACCGATGGGGCTTTGCTCGTTGATGCACTCGGCGCGGGCGTGGATGCAGCAGGCGCGGGCGCACTGGCCTGAGGAACGGCAGCGGAGTCACTGGGAACAGGCGCGGCGGCGGAGTCGCCGGGGGCGGGGGCGGCGGCAGAGTCGCCAGGAGCTGGTGCAGCGTCCGATGTCATGGGAGCCGGGCCGCCAAGACCGGCTGATGCGCCACCAGTGGAGGACGTGTCAGCAGAAGCAACAGTGGCCTCAGCACCTGAATAACTCAGGACAGCTGCAAGACCAGCGATGGTGCCGGCGCTTACCAGAATTGCGCGTTTCACGTTGTGCTCCTTGTTGTGTTGCGGTCTTGCATTTGAGATCCCGAGTCGACTTCGTACTAGTCGGGAGTCGTGCGAGGCGATTTAGTGAGGTCGGACGGTTGTGCGAACTGACTGAGGCTAGAAAGAGAAAGCCTCATGATGAATTCGTCGGTCAGGAACGCCCATGGCTTGAGCAGCCTTGATCACAGAATCGGTAAAGGAATCATTGCCACAGATGTAAACGTCGGAACGCCCCATCCCGGGGGCTAGTGAGTAAAGGTAATCGGGGGTCATCGGGTGGAGTTCGCGAGGTCCTTCGAGGTAGTAGATCTTCCAACCGTAAGCCGCGGCAATGTGATCCATCTCTGCCTTGAGAGGTGCGGAGTTGGTCTCGGAAACCTTGTAGATCACAGTGACGTCAGTCGTTGGTGGAAGATCGTCGAGAACCGCGCGGATCGGCGTGATCCCGACGCCCGCTGCAAATGCTGTGATGCGTTCGGTGCTGCGCTGTGCGGCAGTGAAGATCCCGTACGGACCCTCGGCCCAGACGCGAGTGCCGGGGCGCAGTTGGTTAATGCTTGCCGACTGATCGCCAAGATTTTTGACGGTGACGCGCAGCCACGACGGATTCGGCGATGCCGAAAGTGAGTAGGGGTGGGCTTGCCACCAGTAATGGCGGGTCATGAAGCGCCACTGGAAGAACTGGCCACCGCGCGCCTTGATCAGATCGAGGTCTTCACCGCTGATGTAGACGGATGTGACATCAGCGGACTCAGGAACGACGGCTGCGATGCGCAGATCGTGGCGACGCGAAAACATGTACGGATTCCAGAATCGATTCACGAAGATCATGACCGCGACGAAAACGTACAAGCCGATCCAGAAGTAGCGCTGCAGCGTGTTCGTAACAAACATCGGGCCAAGTGCGATCTGGTGACCAAAGGCCAACGCAACCGCGATGTAGAAGTACAGGTGAGCAACCCACCAGGTCTCGTACTTCATCTTCGATCGGATCTTCCGGTAGGACATCACGCCGAGGCTAATCATCAACACCAAAGCAACAGTGGCCGGAACCATCCACTCAGTCTGCGTAACCAACGACCAGAACGCTGCCGGTGCTCCACTTACTGATCCTGCGGCGTGGCCCAGGGTCGAGAAGACCGCATGTAATCCGATGAGCAGCAGCGAGTAGGGGGCAACCTTGCGGTGTAGCATGATCATGCGATCGTGGCCGACCTCACGTTCGAGCCACGGTAGACGCGAAATCAGCAAAAGCAGCGCTAGGCACAAGTAGGTGCCCGCGAGAGCTGAAAAGATACTGGCTGCGAGGAAGTAACCGCCGGGGAAGTTCAGCCCGGCGACTGCTGAGCTGACGCCGAGACCAAGTGAAATCCCAAGGCCGATACCGGCGATAGTGATGGCGACATCGCCTCGTCGAGTCGAACCACCGCGACTGGCAAGACCGCGCTGCATAGGCGGACGCACCGAGTGACGGCCACG
>JBAXUN010000199.1:0-1820 GCA_037129655.1 Actinomycetes bacterium | reverse complement strand
TTTCATCGACGTGGAGTCCGTTGGCATGACGTGCCGCGCAATGCCTTGGACGGTGTTCGTCAGCAGCTTTTGGTTGAGGGGCCGCAAACCAGCACCGACCTGGGCGGAGCGAAGAAAGGCGGCCAGTGGTGGGACTGGTCGGACACCAAGATCGCCGTCGAGTGGCTTCTCGACATTGGTGAGGTCGTGTGTGTGCGCAGGGTTGGTTGGCGTCGGGTCTACGACCTAGCAGATCGTGCGGTTCCTGATGAATACCGCGAAGCAAAGACAACCTGGGTTGACGTAGACGGAGTGATTGGCCCGTCAGACAGCGAGTGCATTCGCGAGTTACTTCATCGGTCGGTTCGAATTCTTGGCGTGGGGACGTTGGTCGACGTCCTGGACGTGCATCGTTTGGCCACGAAGCATTACTCACGTGAATTGATCGCACAGGAATTGGCCGGGCTCGTTGAGCAAGGCGTTGTCGTGCCGGCACGAGTGCAGGGTTGGTCAGGGTTGGCGTATGCCGATGCTGAGCAACTTGGCGACGTTTCGTCTACTCGTCCATCGCGAACCACCCTCCTATCGCCATTTGATTCCCTGGTGTGGCATCGGGGACGAACATCGCGGCTCTTCGATTTCGACTATCAGCTCGAGGCGTATGTTCCAGCGCATAAGCGCGTCCATGGCTACTTCACGATGCCTGTGTTGCACGGAGGAAAACTCGTCGCTAGGGTCGACCCAAAACGCATCAAGGACACGTTGCACGCCCGCCAAATCACCTTCGAGACGAATTCGCGCGGGACTGTTCCGGCGGCCAGTATTCGGGGGACTGCCGCTGCCTTGCGGGACGCCGCCGCGTGGGTTGGATGCACCAACGTCGTCCTCGATCGCGTCCTTCCGACGCAGGCTCATTCCGCGTTGGCCAGTGCCCTGGAATCTGATTAAGGATCGCCGACGTCGGTGGTTAACTGATGCGACCCGTGAACCCGATCAACTACCGAATTAGTTCGGTGGCAATCAGCCCGCCCACCCAGGCATCTATGCGCTGCCCGCGTTGTTTCATCCCGAGCCGGCACGTGCCCTCGAACCGATAACCGCAGTGCTCTACGACGTTCCGCGACGGCGTATTGCCCACGGCAGCGACCCAATCGATGCGGGCAAGACCCAACTCGTCGATACCCCATGCGCTCAGGATGCGAACAGCGCGGCGCATCAGGCCCCTACCTCGTGCGTCGGAGCTAAGCCAGTAACCGATTTCGGCCGTGCCGCCGGGATCACCGTCGAGGTCAAGGTCGTGCAGGCCAATCATGCCGAGGAGTTGGTCTGGAGTGCTGGCGTCGCACACCGCGAAATGGGCGGCCTTCCCCTGCGCCCAGGTTTCAGCGACGTGATTGATGAACCAATCTGCGTCTGACTCTAGGTACGGCGACGGAACGGTGGTGTAGGCGGCCACCGATGGCTCACCGGCGCCGGCCGTGATCGCCGGAACATCCGCGGCACGTGGCTCACGCAGCAGGACAATTCCGTCAGTGAGTGTCGGGCGAAGCGGCAGGTGGCTCGTTGGCGCAGAATCCATGGATCCATTTCAGCGCATCGGCGAGGTCGTGTCGACCGAGTTTGCGTGCCCTCCAGCAGGCAGTTATCGCGGATAGCAGAACCTCCGACTACCCGCACTCGTGACCTGATTGTTACCATCGTTACTGGCAGCGGTGAACCCGCTTGCTGAGTCGCGCCTCGTATCTCGGTGGCGGGCTCTTGACTGGGCTGACAAGGACGTAAACGATGTCGATTCTCGACAAGATCCTTCGTGCTGGTGAGGGTCGTCTACTCAAGAAACT
>JBAXUN010000198.1:0-1821 GCA_037129655.1 Actinomycetes bacterium | reverse complement strand
GGCTACGCACAAACGATGGCGAGTTACGCAATTGCTCAATGTTGTGGCGCTCGACAACGATCGAGTCCTGCATGATCTCCATGCGCTTGACGATCGCGACATAATGCGGCGAGGCCATCACATACGCCTTCTGCTGTGCCGCCTGAATCGACTCCGTGACCTCAGGCGAGTCGCGCGCGCATTGAACCATTTCGACCTGAAACGCCTCACGCTCAGCTCGTTCCATTTCGTCCTCGTGCCGACTAATTCGCGACATCGAAACCCACTTTCTCACCAGTTGCGCGGTGATGTGCTCTGTATTGCGCGATCAGTGCAGTGTGCACACGCTCGCGCCTCAGTTGATCGGTAACGACAAGCGCCGAGATCGATTCCGCCACCGGCCACTTGTAGGGATCGTTCGTGCGGTATTGCTCGATCGAGAGGCCCATCGACGCCAGGACGACGCACATTTCGTAGGAGCGCCGCGGGAGTGCGAGGATATCGGGGTATCGAGCGTCGATCGCAAGGCGTGTCGCCAAAGGAACGCGGTCGAAGTCGGCTTTCTCTTTCCTCTTGTCCGCCTGGGGATCGTCGTTGCCTCGTGGAGCCACCGTAGCCTGAGCGTAGGTGGTCTCCGCGACTCGCTCCCTGTTGTAAACCTCGTTGAACTGGGCAATGAAAAAGCCCCTGTATGGGAGCTTCTGTCGATATACGGCTAGCGCTTGCATGGCTCTCTTGAACTCCAATGGCGTTACCTGTCGCGTGATGTCCGCGATCAGAGTCGACGAAAGCGCCACGCCAAATAGGCGCGCGCGTTCGCAATGGAAAAGATCGATTTCGGCCTCAGACATCGGGGGAAACCTCGACATCCTCTATTGGCGCACCGCTCGGCGTTATCGAGTGGGGTACGACACACACACTACGCGTTCGCTTCGTGGTGGTCCCCCCCACCGTAACGACGGGCGCAATAGGAGTCAAGGGGGGTTCCAAGGGGGGTTTTTCAAAGTCGAACAAGGTGGAACCCTCGTATTCGTCGGGCTTTTCAGCGGTTTCGGTGTTGACTTGGGTGACAGGCATGATTTCCCACTTCACAAAATATTCGACCATTTTCACGGCATTTTCCTTGCTGCGTAGGTAGCCCTGCGCTGCGTTGCAAGCGTTGCACAGTACTCCGCGCAAGCGTCCCGTCACATGGCAGTGATCCTGACATCGCTTTGAGGCCCGATTATCTTCGGTCAACTTGTCGCAGCAGATCTCGCAATGCGTCACTCGAAGGTACGCGACATATTGTGACATCTGACCTTTGTACTTTTTCAACCACATACATTTCCGCTGCGTGGCTTTGTGCTGACCGAATGTGGCTAGTTTGTCGAGTCTTCTCTCAAATGCCATACGCTGTCGCTTCACGGCAGCATTTCCTCGATCAGGTCGATGGTCTTGCCGTCGCGCTGCCGCTGCACCAACAGCAGGCGCACACGCTGACCGATCATGCTCGCGAGCTTCGTGGTGAGATTCTTGTGCCAGCAGTAGGCACAGATTTCGTCGGGAACATCGGGGATGCCGAGGAACACCTGGGCGCACGATGTGCCTGATTTCGTGGCGCCTGTGTTGACCTTGAGCACCACGAACACATCGGCGCCGGTCGAAGTGGTCGAAGTCGAGTCGAAGTCGGGACGAAGTACAGGCGCAGTCGGAGTCGTCACGGATTTCTTGACCGCTCCTTTCACAGGCTTCAACGCCGCGAGCCGTTCCGCCTCCCCATCGTCGTCCGCATCGGCATCTCCGCTCACGCCGAGCATCGCCTGGAGCGTGTAGCGCCGCAGGTAGGAGACCGCGGTGCCA
>JBAXUN010000197.1:0-1840 GCA_037129655.1 Actinomycetes bacterium | reverse complement strand
GACTTACGTCAAGAACGAAACTGGCAGGGAACGCGAAGGAACGCGAGTCCTTGCGTACCTGCTCAGGCGTTGCCGCTGTTCGTCATTGTTGCTGCATAACCCCCAATGAAGGGCTTCTGTCAGAGAATGACACGGTGGAGGTCCCGGGTTCGAGCCCCGTCGTGCCCACTACAAAGCCGCTGGTCAGACACCATGTTTGACCGGCGGCTTTTGTCGTTCTAAGGTGCGCTGCGGGAACGCAAGGAACGCGAACCCATGTCAGGGGACATGCCATGCATATTTCACAGTTAGCCAACGGCCGGTGGCGAGTGATCGTCCAAGTCGACAACAAGCGCCACAGCAAAACCGTCGACACCCAACGCGAGGCCCGCAAGGTTGGGGCGCAAATACAGCTAGAGCTTGGCGAGCAACCCGACATCACGGTTGCCACCGTTGGTGAACTCATCGAGCAACACCTTGAACTCGTCGCCGACAGAGTTGCCGACACAACGTTGGAGAATTACCGGGGCATACAACGCAAGATCCCCGACTGGCTCAACGCGTGGCGCATCGACCAGGTGACCACGCGCAAGGTTGAAATGGCGTACCGCAAGTTGCTCGACGAAGGGTGGAGCGCTCACCGGGTGCGGACCTTGCACGGGATGTGGCGTCCGGCGTTTTCGACAGCGGTGCGTTGGGATTGGCTCTCGTCCAACCCAATCACCGAAGCCCACCAACCATCCGAGCCGTACAAGGAGTTGGTGCCGGTATCACCGGCCGACGTGGTGAAGATCATCATGGCCGCTGTCGCCGTCAACCCTGAGTTGGCAACAGCGCTACACCTTGCCGCCGCCACCGGTATGCGTCGAGGTGAACTGATCGGCCTCAAGTGGGCTGACATCGACCTCGACAATGGCAACCTCACCGTGCGTCGATCAATCACAACCACCACCGCCGACGCACATGGCGTCAGGCCAACGAAAACCGGCAAGGGTGGGCAACGTGCGATCAACCTCGACGACAACGTGTGGGCGGCACTCAGAGGCCACAAGGCGCGCCAAAGCGAACGCCTGCTGGGCTACGGCATCACCGGTTGCGAATGGGTGTTCACTCACGACGCCCGTGATCCGTGGCGTGCGGACTACATGACGTTGTCGTTCTCGCGCATTCGCAACGAGCTGGGCTTGCGACATGTACACCTTCACTCGTTGCGCCACTTCTCCGCAACGCAACTGATTGGCGCAGGCGTCGACATCGTCACCGTGTCGCACCGGCTCGGTCACTCGCGCCCGTCAACGACGCTCGACTTCTACGCTGCGCACATGCCAGCGAGGGACGCTGCCGCTGCGGACATCATGGGCAAGCTGCTGGGCTAGGTGTACCTAGGTACACCTAGTTTTTTCAATCTGTGTCTCACCGATGGTCTACGGTGTCAAGAAACGAGACGCGAATATCCCTACCTTATGGCGTGCGGGCGGTGTCGATAACTACGGGGGACCACTCATGGCCAACTCAGCTATCCCGCTCGCATTGCGCATAGCGCACCTTGATGAATCAGTGATGCTAGTCCGTGAGGGCAGCACGTTCAGGGATGACGACACCCCAGCAATGATGATCGCAGATTGTCAGGCGATGATTCGCAAGTTGCTCAATGACGAGATCAGCGACGCTGCTTCATTAGCTTCGTAATGTCCGCCCGCATTTCTGCCAGTTGCTTGACAAGCTCAGCAGGCGTCGGAGTATCAATCACGATCGCTGCTGGCGGTGTGCTACCTCGAGCAACGAGCGCTTCGGCGTCGATGTAGCCGGCACGCCAAAGTATCCAGCCTCGAGGTAGGCCGTGGGCGTGCTCAATCTCTGC
>JBAXUN010000196.1:0-1859 GCA_037129655.1 Actinomycetes bacterium | reverse complement strand
GTACGCCGCGTAGGACTTGAACCTACAACCCGCGGATTAAGAGTCCGCTGCTCTGCCAGTTGAGCTAGCGGCGCGCAGTGCCCGATGAGAATACACCGAGCAGGGTCGCAGGTCGAAATCGCCGTCCAAAGTTGGCTCCGCGAGCGTGAAATCAGGCTGCGATCAGCTCTCGGACGTATAAGTCATGGGAGTGGACCGGTGAAGCCACATCCATCAGCAGAGTGATCGACAGGCCCTGTCGTAGCCACCTCATCACGACGTCTTCCTCATGAGCCACCATGGCCACCACCTCCTTTCGAGCCGTGATTCATGTATCGGCGCGACGTCGGATCTAGTAATCGGCCGATGGGGTGAGCAATGTCCACCCTTTAGCCAAGTTCGACCGCGCGGAATGTGACGCTTGTGCCAGGCACCAATTGTGCAAGCCGATCGAGATGGGCGTCCACGACGACGGCGATCACGGGGTAGCCGCCCGTTGTTGGTCGGTCCGGGCCCAGGATCACCGGTAAGCCATCCGGCGGTGCTTGGATTGCGCCCGTCACCATCGGCTCGCTGGCCAGTTCACGGGACGGCTCGGTGCGTTCTAGAGGTATCCCTGTTAGCCGGATACCTATGCGGCTGCTGATCGGCGACACCTCCCACGTCTGACGGAGGAACGCCGCCTGAGATTCGGATGTAAACCAATCCCATCTAGGCCCAGATATGACGCTGAGCGGCCCGGTGAGCGATCGAGGTACAGCCAGATCGAGTGGGGGATGAGCGACGGCCTCGTTCGCCAGACTGAACGTCTGGCCCGCTTTGAGAGCCGATGGACCGATGGCAGCCAAGGTGTCCGTGCTCGTGCTGCCAAGGACGTGTTCGATTCGTAGGCCATGCCTAATACCGATGTAGGAGCGCAGGCCGACTGTGGGTGCCCCGATGGTCAACACATCGCTCGGGCCCACCGTGATGGGCGCATTGCGTGCCATCTCACGTGAGGTGCCGTTGTTGATGATGGTGATCGGCCCCGCTGCACCGGTCACGCAAATGACCGTTGGCTCGTGGAATTGAAGGCGAAGCCCTCCGCCCAAGGTTTCAATACATGCCGTCGATTCGCGGTTTCCGACGAGTCGGTTAGCTAGCTGAAGGGCACCGCGATCGAATGCTCCGCCGGGGCCAACGCCGATGTTCGCCCAGCCGGGTCGGCCAAGGTCTTGGATCAAACTCTGCGGACCAGCGGCCAAAACCTCGATCATGCTGTAGGTCCAGGAGCAGGTGCCGTGGGTGTGAAATGCACGGTGTCACCGGGTTTGAGCGTGGCGGGCTGTGGGCGGTCAAGGTCAAACAGCGACATCGTCGTCGTGCCGAGGAGGCGCCAGCCGCCCGGTGAGTCGCGTGGGTACACCGCCGACCATTGATCAGCGATCGCAACTGCTCCGGCCGGAACGTGAGGACGCGGGGTGCGCATGCGTGACACTGTGAGCCGTGGATCCAGTCCGCTCAAGTACGCAAAGCCAGGCGCGAATCCGCAGAAGGCAACGGTGTAGATAGCGCCGGAATGTAGCGCGATTACGTCGGCCACGTCGAGGCCGCACAGATCGGCCACTTCGGCGAGATCTTCGCCGTCGTACGTCACGGGAATGACGACGTGCGTCGAGGCTTCGACGGTCATGGCTGTGTCGTCAAGGTTGTTGATGATGCGCCGAAGGTTGTTTCGGTCGCAATGGGAATCGAATCTGACCAGAACCGTCTCGGCCGCAGGTACAGCTTCGATTACTCCGACTAGCTTGAGTGCGCCAATCGCAGTGGCAAGGCTGGCCGGGTTCGGGGTTGTTACTAGGAGTGCGCGATCACCCATCGGCCGGATGTCGTACGTCATG
>JBAXUN010000195.1:0-1960 GCA_037129655.1 Actinomycetes bacterium | reverse complement strand
CGCACGTTGGTCAACCCCAATTCTTCGATGCGATTGAGCAGTCGTCCCACGCCGGGGGTGTGTACATCAGCAGCGATGATGCCGCGCGTGGGTTCTGCCTGAGCCATCTCAATCGTGGCGTCACCAAGACCAAATCCGATTTCAAAGATGACTGGGAGACCAGAAAAAGCAGACTTTGGATCAAGTTGCCCCTCCGGGGCGCCGAAGACGGGTAAAAGACGGTCAATACCGTCTCGCTCGGCGTCACTTACTCGTCCCTTCCGTGCGTGGAAGGTACGAATGTCATTCATGGCTGGTTTATCCTCATCACGTGTGGGTACAACGGGCCAGACACTAGCGTCGCGGAGTCGGAAATGCGACGCGGTGTAGCAAAGCGCACCACGGTTGCTCGATAGCCGCACCATCAGATTTTGTGCTCATTAGGTAGGGGAGAACGTCACGTGTTCAGCTACGGACAACGCCTTGGCGCTGTAACGACCATCGTCGCCATAAGCGCAGTAGGCCTGGCCGGAATGGTGACACCAGTTATGGCGGCCAGTTCGGTGGCAGCGACGTCGCTGACACTCGAGCAGGATCGGGCTGATCTGCTCGGCAAGATTGATGCGCGTCAGAGTCATCTCAATAGTCTGAGCGCGAGCGTCATGCACACTGCGTACATCACGCCGGCGCGCCGTGACGCCATGGTCTTAGGTCTTGCCGATTCGGTTGCCAATCTCGGCATCCTGCGTCTCGATGTTCGACGGGCTCCGACTGTTGATCAGATCGAAGCGGATCGCGCGAAAATGACGGGTTACCGAATCAATCAGGTTGTCTTGCCTCGTGGGGTTTTCGTTATCCGCGGCCAACGAATGGCACAACGAATGTCTGCCGCTGCTGCCAGTCTGCGTGCGGCTCGGAGCCGCACCAATAGCGCTGCCGACCTTCAACTTTCGCGCGCCGCGACTCAACTTGATCTCGTGGCGTCGAACTGTGTCCAGGCCGTGACTGCCGCATATCGCGTTACCCCGCGGTCAGCAGTCGAAGGGCGCACACCATTTGTTAGCGCGAACACGTCATGGAGCAAGGCGCTGGCTGCTTTGTCCAAGGCGCGGTCTTATCTCGACGCGGCGCAGAAAGCAGATAGAACTGCACCTGCGGACACGGTTATTCGTGCGGCCGAGAGCAAGCCAACCACCCCGATCAACGATCGTCCCTAGGTAACCGCTCCGCCCGTACCTAGTGGGCCTGCTAGTCGCGTAAACAGGAGTGCGGCCAAGAGGGTGAACTTCGCGGCAAGTGGCTGACTCAATGCGACTTGTGGCCACAGTCATTGCACGCTGGAAAGGTGACGGGGGACAGGCACGACTCTTTATCGGGCGCAGATGCCTTTGTAAGTCTGGAGTTCGCGCCAGACGCGATGGTCGTCATAGCGCCGGATCTCTCCTTGGTGTGGGCGAACGTTGCAGCGGAAGCCCTTTTTGGGCTGAATCGCGCCGCATGTGTTGCCATGAATGTCACTGAACTGCTTCATCCTGAGGATCTGACTCTCGCCGGTCACGCGTTTGCAACGGTTCCGGGCAAGGCTGTTGGAACGCCCCTTGAAGTCCGGGTCGCGACAGGTGATGGCTGGCGATTGGTCGAGATCGTTGGTCGGTGGGTTCCACAAATCGGTCCCAGTGGATCTATCGTCGCGACGATGCGGGACGTCACCGACCGGCGAAGATGGGATATCGCCTCAGGCTCCGACGAGCAACTCCGACGATTGGTCGATCACGCCGATGTCATAACTTTCCTTGTCGATGTGTATGGCAATGTGTCGTCTCATTCACCTGCACTGACGAGGCGGTTAGGCCACGACCCCGAAGTGATTCAGGGGCGTCCCCTTGCCGATGTGGTTGCTGTCAATCACCGGACTGAGCTTGCGAGGATCTTCGCTGACTTCGCTCGCAGGCACGACGATGGAGTGATTCATCGAGAGACG
>JBAXUN010000194.1:0-1975 GCA_037129655.1 Actinomycetes bacterium | reverse complement strand
GTCGGTGATGACATTGACGGGAACTGCGTTGGAAGTGGCGACGGCGTATGCGTCTTCCGAGATGATCGGTCTGGGTGCGGCGGAGGTGACGCTGTCCGCCGGCAGTGTGGCGGCGAGCGACCTGAATGAGATAGACGCGGCGACGAGTGGGACGATCGACGCATCGTCGGTGATGACGATGACGGGGAATGCGTCGGAAGTGGCGACGTCGTATGCGTCTGCCGAGATCATCGGTCTGGGCAATGAGGCTGTGACGCTGTCCGCCGGCAGTGTGGCGGCGAGCGACCTGAATGAGATAGACGCGGCGACGAGTGGGACGATCGACGCATCGTCGGTGATGACGATGACGGGGAATGCGTCGGAAGTGGCGACGTCGTATGCGTCTGCCGAGATCATCGGTCTGGGCAATGAGGCTGTGACGCTGACGGATATAGTGTTGGCGGCTTTATCTCTGAATGACCTGGATGCTAGAACAAGTGGAGTGATCGATGCGTCGTCGGTGACGACACTATTTGATGCCGCAACAGCGCTCGCGTCGGCCTACGCCTCGTCCGGGATCAGCGGCCTGGGCAACGAGGCTGTGACGCTGACGGATACGACAGCGGCAGCGGACAGCCTGAACGTGATCGACGCCGCGACGAGCGGCTTGGTAAATGCATCGTCCGTGAAGGGGGTTACGGGTGCGGCATTTTCGGTATTAGCGGCCTATGCGTCGGGAGGTATAGTTGGCTTAGGAGATGAGCCGGTTGTTCTGACCGGGACGCTCGCGACGGCGATCGATCTGAACGCGGTTAATGCGAAGACGATCGGTGTGGTCAACATGGCGTCGGTCCTGGCGGTCACGGGATCTCTGTCGGATCTCACTGTGACCTATTCCGCAACAGGATTCACGGGAAGGGGCAACGAGGCGTTGACGCTGACGGATATGACGGTGGCGGCAACGGCGCTGAGTGCCTTGGACGGCCTGACGACCGGCGTGATTGACGCGTCTTCGGTGAAGATGCTGACGGGGACCATGTTCGAAGTCACTTCAGTCAATGCGTCTCCCGGGATCAGCGGACTTGGCGAAGCAGCCTTCACTGTCACGGGAACCGCAGATGCGGATACGATCAACGGCAGTGCCTACGATGACTTTCTGAGCGGTCTTTCTGGAAGTGATATCCTTAACGGCCACGGAGGCTCCGATACGATGACCGGCGGCGCGGGAGCCGACACCTTCATATTTGTGGCAGGAATGGCGAATGGGGATGTTGTCACCGACTTCAGTGGCGCCGGCGGCGATAACGACGTTCTCGTCCTCCAAGGTTACGGCAAGGGGGCAAGCTTCCACGACCTCGGTGGCGGCAACTATGAGATCGCCGACGCGGGCCGAACCGTTGTCGACTTAATTAAAGTGGATGGCTTGGTTGCCGGTACAGACTATCGATTCGAGCTTGTGATCTAACGTCGACGATGCAGAAAAGCACGGACGCTTGGTGCAATAGTAACTCACTAGTGTACTGTCCCCTAAATAACGATACAGACGTTCGAATGTTTGATAAAGTGTAATTCGTTCGGTCAAAAAACTCGAACGACCGGAAGCCCAGCGCCCAAGCGGGGTAAGCATAGCGGTGCCAGAGATGGTCAAGTACGATTTTGCAGGCAGTCGATGATGCCGCCGCCGAGTCGATGTAGGGCAGGGGAACGTTTATGGATTGGGCGCGTATCCTGGCCTACGTGACGGGGACGGTGGACCAGGAGTTGCTGGGGCGGAACGAATACCTGGCTGCCGAAAGATGTCGGACGCCGAGGTGAAAATTGCACCCGCGCAGGGCCGCAGTACCCCGCAGCGTCCCGCACCGCTACGCAGAGAGAGTTTGAAGCCAGGTCCTTTCCCTCCGCCATTACCGCCGCGCGTGACTTTCTCCCCTGGAATTCACCCCGCCGATAAAGCCCATATGCCGCAAGGGTGGGCGAGAAATAGCTAAACCGACTT
>JBAXUN010000193.1:0-2025 GCA_037129655.1 Actinomycetes bacterium | reverse complement strand
AAGAAGCAGATCGAACGCCTAGCGAATGCCGGCATGGGTGCCTTCGTTGGTACCGAGCTTGAGTTCATCCTGTTTAACAACACCTACGAAGAGGCGTGGTCGCGTGGTTACCGTGATCTCACGCCGTCGAACCAGTACAACGTTGACTACTCCATCATCGGAACGTCTCGCGTTGAACCGCTACTGCGTAAGATCCGGCTCGACATGGCTGGCGCTGGCATGGTGGTTGAAAGCGCCAAGGGTGAGTGCAACTTCGGCCAGCATGAAATCGCGTTTTTATACGCAGATGCACTAACGACGTGCGATAACCACGTGGTCTACAAGACCGGTGCGAAGGAAATCGCCGCTCAAGAGGGTTACGCGCTGACGTTCATGGCCAAGTGGAATGAGCGTGAAGGCAATTCGTGCCACACGCACCTGTCCTTCCGCGGTCTCGATGGTTCCATGGTCTTTGCGGACGAGTCGGATAAGGAACACGGGCTCTCAGCCGTTGGACGTTCGTTCATAGCGGGGCAGGCAGCGCATATGCGGGAACTGTCCCTTCTGTTCGCGCCAAACATCAACTCCTACAAGCGATTCGCGCCGGGCTCGTTTGCACCGACGGCCATCGAGTGGGGCCGTGACAACCGCACCTGTTCATTGCGTCTGGTCGGTCGTGGCGCGAGCCTTCGGGTTGAGAATCGCGTTCCCGGCGGCGACGTAAATCCGTACCTCGTCGTCGCGGCCATGATTGCCGCGGGGCTCGATGGAATTGAGCGCAATCTCGAACTTGGTCCGGAGACAACTGGCAACGCGTATGAGTCAGGTGGTGAGCGCGTCCCGCACACCTTGGACGACGCAGTTGCCCTGTGGTCGGGCTCCGAGTGGGTGGCGCAGACTTTCGGTGAGGATGTCCAGGCGCACTACGCGAACATGGGTCGCATCGAAATCGAGGCCTTTGGCCGCGCGGTCACCGACTGGGAGCGCTACCGGACCTTCGAGCGGTTCTAAGCCGTAACTTCACAAACTCAAACCACGACCTGTCCGAAACTTCCCAACGAAAGAGGCATCTGTGACTGCCGTGCACGAGGTCATTAGTCCGACCACCGAATTAGTTGTAGCCAGTGTTCCGTCAATCTCGGTTGAGGAGACGGACGCCGCGATCGCGCGCGCGAAAACTGCCTACGCATCGTGGCGAAACACCGCGCCGGGGGACCGTGCCCGGCTGCTACGTCGCCTAGCTGCCCTGCTCGAAGAACACAACGAGGAACTAGCCCAACTCGAGGTGCTTAACGCCGGCCACACGATCGGCAATGCGCGTTGGGAAGCGGGCAACATTGCCAATGTTTTCAACTATTACTCAGGTGCACCTGAGCGTCTACTTGGTCACCAGATCCCGGTGCCGGGCGGCATCGATATCACCTTCCGCGAGCCCCTTGGCGTTGTTGGTGTCATCGTTCCGTGGAACTTCCCAATGCCGATCATGGGCTGGGGTGTTGCCCCGGCTCTTGCAGCGGGAAACACCGTTGTTGTTAAGCCCGCTGAGCTCACTCCGCTCACCGCGATCCGCATTGGCGAGTTGGCGCTTGAGGCTGGATTCCCGGAGAACGTGCTGCAGATCCTGACCGGCCGCGGGTCGGTGGTTGGCGAACGCTTCGTCACTCATCCCGATGTCGCGAAGGTCGTCTTCACAGGGTCGACTGAGGTGGGCATTCACGTTGCTGAAGGATGTGCCCGACAGGTCAAGCCGGTCACGCTCGAACTCGGTGGCAAGAGCGCCAACGTCATCTTCGCGGATTCAGATCTCGCGTTGGCTGCCGCATCTGCACCGGGCGGTGTGTTCGACAACAGCGGGCAGGATTGCTGCGCCCGCTCGCGAATCCTGATTGAACGTAAGGTCATGGACGAGTTCCTTGCCCTGCTTGAACCGGCGGTTTTGGGTCTACGCGTTGACGATCCGAGCCTGCCCACGACGGATATGGGACCGCTCATCAGCGCTGGACATCGCGACCGCGTCGCATCGTTCGTCGATGAGAACACCAACGT
>JBAXUN010000192.1:0-2083 GCA_037129655.1 Actinomycetes bacterium | reverse complement strand
TGCAATGGCGCAGGTGTACGCAACGTGGGCTCACAAGGGTTCTGTGGGGCGCACCTAGCAGCCCTGTACTCAACACTCAACAAGAACGTCTTCGCGTTCAACGGTGTCGGCAACCAGTCCGGTGTCATGCGTCCAGACTTCGGACCGGCACACGCGCACCTCGAGTGCAACGCCTGTGAGGCGACATGGGTGGGTATACCAGGGGAACGCTGCGACTGGTGCGTCACCTCACACTTGGCGCTCATTGCTCACCAAGCCGAACGGGTGCTGCAAGCGCCAGACGTCGACTACGACGACCCTCGATACAGCGACGCCATGCGTGCGTGGGGGAGCCGTCTCGCCATCGCCGCAGACGCAGGCCTCATCGACAGAGATAGTGCCGAACGACTAATCAGCAGGGAACTCCAACGTGCCGCGTGACGACTTTGACCACCTCTTCGACGGCATCAAAGGCGACGGCTGGGAAACCCCCATCGCGATCTCAAGCCTGTGCGAGGCAGCGCCGCTGTTCCCAGTCGAGGCGCTGCCGCCTTGGATGCGCGCTCAGGCTGAGCAAGTCGCCAAGGAGTTGCAAGTAGCAGTCGATCTGCCGGCCACGTTGGCGCTCGTTGCCCTGTCAATCGTCTACGCCGGTCGCTACAACGTGCTCGTCAAGAACACGTGGAAAGAGTCGCTCAACCTGTACCTCGTCGTGGCCTTGCCGCCCGGTGCTGGCAAGTCGCCAGCGTTCTCGCAGATGATCAAGCCGATTCGTGACTACGACATGGAACAAGCCGAAGCCGCAAAGCTGCGAGTTGGTCACGTCACACAGACACGGCGCATCATCGAAAAGGCCATGAAGAAGGCTGAAGAACGAGGCGACACCAACGAAGCGCGTATGCAGCTCGACGAGCTTGACCACAACCCTGAGGTCGTCATCCCACGCATCATCGCTGATGACGCCACCCCTGAAGCGCTCGTCGACATCATGGCCAAACAAGGCGGCAGGCTCGCCCTCATATCAGCCGAAGGTGGACCCTTTGAGTTGATGACCGGCCGCTACAGCGACAAGGCCAACCTCGACGTGTACCTCAAAGCGTTCAGTGGCGACAGCATTGTTGTTGACCGTGTCGGTAGGGGAGCAACGGCCGTAGCGTCGCCGCACCTCACGATTGGCCTCACAGTGCAGCCAGAGGTGGTGCGTGCCCTCAGCGATCATCCTGAGCTGGCTGGCAAAGGCTTGACGGCACGGTTCATGTACTCAGTGCCGGTTGACATGGTTGGCCATCGAGACATGAGCCTCGACTACACCAGCGACGAAGCCGTCGCCTGCGAATATCGGCGACGCCTCACCAACATGATGGGCAAATACGGCGAAGGCGAACAGGTATCGACGTCGATCGAAATGAACGCTGAAGCCAGGGCGCTCTTCGTCGGTCTGCGTCAACGCCTCGAGGAGCAACGCATCACCGACGGGCGGCTCAAGCCACTCGCAGAATGGTCAATCAAGCTGGAGTCGTCAGTGGTGCGCGCTGCTGGGCTACTGGCGCTCGCAGACGGCAAGGACACTGTCGACGCCGATGCCATGCGTCGAGCGTTGCTGATCGGTGACTACTGGCTGGCCCACGCCTTCATCGTTCACGACCTCTGGCAAGCCAGCGAAACGCTGCGAGGGGCGAACCTCGTCATGGACTGGATGCGCCAAAAAGAGACGGACACGTTCAGTGTCAGGGACCTCCACCGGGCGATGAACCGGCGCTTCGTCAACGTCGATGACACCCGTCCGGTGCTCGAAATACTCACGGAGCGTGGTTGGATTCGCCCGCTGTTCGACGGGCCGTTGGTGCTGAACAAGCGCGGCATCGAGTCGCCTCGCTACGGCGTCCACCCTGACAACAAGAGGCCGAAAACAGGCTCGACATGACAAAACCCCTGATAAATGAAAATCCATGTCAGCCATGTCAGCGCGTTGCTAGAGATCGAAAAAATATTAACTCTCTCTCTCCCGAAAAATATGTACAAGGAAGGCCACCCCCGCTGACATGGCTGACATGGCTGACAACTCACTTACCGCACCCACCACTCACCGCAACCACCAAGGAGC
>JBAXUN010000191.1:0-2093 GCA_037129655.1 Actinomycetes bacterium | reverse complement strand
GGCGGATGGTAACTTGGCCCGTGACCAGCGCTTATTCGGGGCGTGTTGGAACACCATTCATCCGATCTTGGAATGGATACGTCCCTTTTGGGGCTCTGGGCAAGTGTTGTCGCCAACGCTAAACCGGCCTGCTGCGCCGGACTTAAAGAAGTACTGGTCCCGCCCATTGGTAGGAAGCTGGCACCCGGTGTCTTCGCCGACACGCCAAAGTTCCGCCGGCGGTAGGTGTGTTTGGTCGTCACCTCCGTGACTCTGCGGCTGAGACTCGGCCGGGGGCTTGTGACTGATATGTAGATTGCCGTGTCATGCGATGTGCGGTGTCGTGCGAGTACTCAGTGTGAGCGCTTACGTCGAACTGGAGTTGCTGAAGGAGGACGGCGTGAGTTCTGACCATCAAGCAACCCCGCTCGAACCGTTCGACGTCTTCTTCCGTCGAGAGCAGCGAGGCCTTGTTGCTCTTGGATATGTACTTACTGGTTCCAAAGCCGCGGCAGAGGACCTTGCGCAGGACGCGATGATCGCAGCCAGTCGTCAATGGGGCCGTGTGGGTCGCCTTGAGAATCCAACGGCTTGGGTTCGCAGAGCTGTTGCGAATAGATCGATGTCGTTTATTCGCCGACGGATCAATGACAGCAAGGTGGTTGCCCGCCTAGCAGTGCGACAACAGCCAAGTCTGGTGAACGACGATCTGCCCAGTGAGAGCGCGCACATCTGGGCTTTGGTGAGGCGTCTACCGCGCCGACAAGCTCAAGTCATCACTCTGTCCGCGCTGCACCGGCTCTCGTTGGCCGAGATCGGCGAAGTTCTCGAGCTCTCCAAGGAGACGGTTCAGACCCACCTTCGACGGGCTCGAGAGACGTTGAGCGCGCAACTCGAGCAAGGAACCACGACATGAAAGATCTTGACGATCAACTCGATCAGGCTGCGGCGGCTGTCTGGGCAGCAGTTGAAGATACACATCTCAGTCACCATCAACCACGGCCGCGCCGCCCATTGGCTCTGATTGGCGCAGTCGCAATCGTCGTTGCCGGAGCAGTCGGCATCATCGGGATGACGACATGGCCTGGGCCGTCGATCGTGTCCACGAATGACGCACAGCCGCAGCAATCGACCGAGTTTTCATCGCTCGTTGTCGGCGCCGCTAACCGACTGGGCTGGAGTTTCGTTCTGCCGGACGATCTCATTTCGTCGAGCACGCCACGCGAAGCGACCGTCACCGAATCATCAATGGCGGGACGCAGCTACTCCGAGGTCAAACTCCGTGATAGCGATGGCTGGCTCCTCGTGTCTCGGTTAACGGGCGATCCGTCCGCCGTCAAAGCAGGAAGCGACGGCCGAGCCGACCTCCTGCGCACTGATGGGACCGCCACGATTTATCTCGGCACCGATGGCCCCAACGCACGCGCCGTTGAACTCTTCGACGGCGACACGATCATCTACGTCCGATCACAAACAGCTGCCCCTGCAGCGCTCAACGATCTGATTGAACTCGCACTCAAAGTTGACGATCGATGACGCGATCGACACCGCAGCACGCAACTTGTACCCGAACCTACACCTGAAGGAGATTCATATGAACGTAAGAGGTAAGCGACTTTTTATCGCCACAACCGCCGTCGTCGCTCTCGGAGTTGGCGTCGCAACAACCGGTGCTCTCGCAGGCAACTCTGGCGATGGCATCTCAGCTGAAGTAACTGGTTCCACCAATCCAGTGACGCCCGGGCGAGACACCGGGACCAGCGCAACCGTCGGACTCGTTGCTGAGCTCGTGGCGGGCGAATCGGGTACGACCTGCCTTTGGCTGTCGTACCCGCCGAACGTCAGCAGGTTCGGGAGCTGTTTCGCACCCGAACAGATCGCCGACGGCGTTGCATGGTTGCGATACCAGGACACTCCTGTTAGCCCGGCAATGTACGCAGGTATCGCCCCAGACAACGCTGCAACCGTTGCCGTTGACGGCCAGACCGTCACGGTCCAAAACGGAGTCTGGCTGTCGGATGCAAACTTGCAGCCCTCCGAACCGGTGTACATCGTGTACGCAGCGGACGGCACAGAACTGGCATCAGTCGGCAAATAGCCATTGCGTCAGCGCA
>JBAXUN010000190.1:0-2097 GCA_037129655.1 Actinomycetes bacterium | reverse complement strand
CGACGGCACTCGCAGCGACGCGAGGTCGTCGTACGAATCAGGACGAGCAGCCATCGCACGTTGCGCCCAGGCAACACCTTCGGGATCGGCCGCGTGAATCCAGCTTCGTACGAGCTCTACGACGGCCGGCCGCTGCTCGTGGGTGGTTGCCCCAAGCAGATTCGGCAGCATAGCGCGCCCAAGCGCCTCAGTGGATTCAGCCGAAGACACTTGCTCGGCAACGCGAAGTCGGTTGTCGCGAGCCTCGGATGAATCAGCCGATCCCTTGGTGTCGATTAGAGCGAGCGCTGCGATGCGTTCAGGTGCCTGGCGCACCAACTCCATCGCAACATAGCCACCGAGTGACACCCCGGCGATCACCGCGGACTGCACACCAACGCGATCCATGATGTCGAGAACGTCACGCGCCATGAATGCCAACGACGGTTCGTCGTCCGGCTCCACTCCCCCAAAACCTGATTCGCCGAACCCGCGCAGATCCGGGACGATCACATCCCAACCCGTTTCAGCGATGGGGCTGGTTACCTCGTCGAACAAACTCTTGTTAAGCGGAAAGGCGTGCAGCAGAACAACTGTGGGCGACACTCGAATCACGCTCTCGTTATTGGGTTAGTGCACATCATGGATTAATCGACAGGCCACCGTCGACGATCAGGCACTGGCCGGTCATGAACGACGATTCGTCCGAGGCAAGGAACACGGCCGGCGCAGCAATCTCGTCAACGGTGCCCCAGCGATGCATCGGCACCCGGTTGATCAGCGCATCATCAGAGCCTGGCTCGACGCGAAGGAACTCCGTCAGATCGGTTTCGATCCAACCAGGCACCAAGGTATTCGCGCGCACACCAGAGGGCGCAACCTCAACAGCCAACGTCTCTGTCATCGTGATGATGGCCGATTTCGCAGCCGCGTAATGAGACATCATCGGCGCACCACGAAGTGCGGCGACGGAAGAAACGTTGATCACAGAGCCAGAGCCGCGCTCGATCATCCCCGGCAAAACCGCCTGCAGAACATGCAGAGTTGAATCGACGTTCAACGCGAAGGTCTTCGTCCAGCCGGAGTGCCGCAGATCGGCAAGCGGACGTGAGAACGAGTTACCGCCGGCGTTGTTAACCACCACGTCAATGCCACCAAGCTCCGCCAAAGCGCGCGATACCGCAGCACCGATCGCCTCGGCGTCGGTCACGTCGCATGCCAGCACAACTGCGCGGCGTCCGAGGGCCTCAACCTCACTCGCTACCTCAGCGAGCTTGGCCTCATCACGAGCGAGCAGAGCAACATCAGCACCCTCAGCGGCATAAGCGATCGCAATCGCACGGCCAATGCCGCGCGACGCACCCGTCACCAGTGCGCGCTTACCTGCTAGTCGCCCGCTCATACATCACTCCATCGCGTCATGGGACCGTCAAACTCCGTCGGAAGGGGCGAAGCGTCAGGTACTACGTATTGAGTGAGTGTATCGAGAACCCGGTAGGTGGACGGCTCACCGATCCAGAGATGCTTTGCACCATCTACTCCGATCACCTGTACTTGCGGGATCCGCGCAAACCGTTCACGCGCCTCGTCGGGACGCAGATAGTCGTCCTCCCCCGGCACCAATGCGATCACCGGACGTCCAGGCTGCGCCCATCCATCGAGATCAGCTTCCGTCGAGTAACGCAGCGGCGGTGAGATCAGGAATGCGCCGACGACGGGTTCGACATTGCCATGACGCAGCACGACATCCGTCCCGAACGACCAGCCCACTAGCCACGGCGACGGCAGGCCGAGTGCCACCGAGTGCGCGATTGCAGCCCGCAGATCGAGACCTTCGCCAGCGGCCTGATCGAATGCGCCCTCTGACGAACCAGAACTACTCGACGTACCGCGCATGTTGAACCGAAGAACGGCCATCCCGGTCAACGCCGGCAACCGCCAGGCGGCTTTACGAAGAAGGTGGCTATCCATAGAACCACCAGCCGTGGGCAGTGGATGGGCCATGACGATCGTCGCCACCGGTGCGCGGTCTACCGGAGTGGCCAACTCGCCGATTATGCGCAAACCATCGGTGGTGATGAACTCAATCGGCTCACGATTTGCCGGCAGCACACTGTT
>JBAXUN010000019.1:0-28074 GCA_037129655.1 Actinomycetes bacterium | reverse complement strand
GCCGTTGTAGACGACTGAGGCTGGGCAGGTGACAGTCACATTGGACGCTGCCGGTGCAATCGTGAACGAGACGGGGGTTGCGGTTGACACCTTGTGGTTGCTATCACCGGCATAGGTGTACGTAGCGGTCGCGGTACCCGCACGGACATTGTTTGCGTAGCTTGGCGCTGACGTGATGTTGAGTCCGTCTTGGCTAGTAATGGTCACTGAGCAAGGGGTCTGCTCGCCGCCGGTGTACGTCACTGATGTCGACGGGCAGGTGATGGTGGAGGTCGTGTCGGCCTTTGTCACCGTGAACGTGCCCTTGTCGTACTTCGGGACATAGTCGGTGTCGAGTGTGGCGCCCGAGCAGCGAGTTACGTATGTGCCAGCGTTAAGAACACCGCTCAATGGCGTTGAGTAGGTCGTGTCCGCTGGTGCGAAAATGGAGCAGGTTGGTGCCTGGCTGATCATGGTGTTCGATTCCGGCGGGGTTACCACATAGCTGACATCAGGGGTCGTGGTGCCGTATGTGACGGATGCGGACGATGCGGTGATTGTGACGACTGCTGGGTCGATCGTGAACACGCCGTCGGTGTAGGTATAGGGGTAGTAAGAGTTTGCTACGCCGCCGGTGCAGTGAGTGGCATAAGTTCCGTGGTGCTGACGGCCGGTCAGTGGGGTAGCGAACGCAGTATCGGTCGTGGCGTACACCAAGCAGGTCGGTGCGACTGTCCAGTCCGTCGGTGATGTTGCCGGCGTGGTTACGGGAGCAACGCTCGTAACCAACGTGCCGTAAGGCACTGTCTGAGTCGGACCTGCAACGTCAACCAAAGTCTGGCCGACGGTGCCGTTTACTGCGTTTGACTGAAGTGATTCGCCAGCTGCGTTGGTTGCCGTGACAGTGATGGTCTGAACATCGCCGTTGGCCAATCCGGTCATCGTGATCGGGCTTGACGTGAACGTGGTGGTGCCATTGACGTCGCTGTAGAGAAGGCCGTTCTGGTAAACCGAGTAGGACGTAACGTCAGATCCGTTCGTGGCACCGGGCGTGAATTCGACGGTGAGTAAGCCGTTGCCAGGTACAACTCGGTTGAGAGCAGGGGCGGCGGGGATATCGCTTGCGGCTGTGATGGTTGCGGCGCTCCACGCGCTCCAACCAGCAGCATTGGCGACTCGGCAGCTGAAGGAATGGTTTACTCCGTTGACCAGTCCGCTCACCGTCCAAGCCGTGAAAGTTGAGCTGGTGCCGACGATGTTGGCGGCTGTTGCCGGTCCACCGTTCATCTGGCACTCGACTGAGGAAATCGCTGTGCCGACATTGTCCACTTGGGCGCTGAAGGTAACTGCGCCATTGGATGGTGTGGTGGCGAGAACTACCGGCTGGCTCGGTACGCCGCCGGGAATGATGATGATGGGGCGGGAGACGGCGCCGGTTCCAAGTGCATTAACGGCGCGGACGAAAACGAGGTACTCGGTTCCATCTACCAACGGAGTATTAGAGTCGCTTGTGTTCGTGATCGTGAGCGGCAAGGTGGTTCCAGCGGAAACGAAGGTAACTCCGTTGTCCGTCGAGTACTGGTAACCAGTGATTGAAGAGCCACCATCGTTTGAGGCTGTGGCGGTTGCGCCGAATGATTGGATTGTTTGGCTCGCTGTCAACGGAGATCCGAATGGATCGAATGCGATCACCACTGATCCAGATGTGGGCGTTACCGACACATTCGCGGGCGCGCCTGGTGCGCCCACAGGGAAACCGTTGACGGTTGTGCTGGCAGGGCTGTACCCGAGTGAGTTGTGGGCACGCACCTGAACGGGGTAGATGGCGCCGTTCGTCAAAGGTGTGATGCCGTCGGTGCTCAGTGCCTTGATGTCGGTGATGACGGCTGTGGAACCGGTGGTTAACCAGGTTGCCCCAGCGTCCGTCGAGTATTCGTACTTGTCGATCGCGTTCACTGTCTTTGACGGTGCAGTGAACTTGATCGCGATGTCCTTGTCGTAACCGAGGGTCTGCAACCGGGTCGGTGCAGCAGGTGCACCAACGGGTGTAACGCTGGCGTTGCTCGACCATGCGCCGGCCCCGGTGGCGTTGACTGCACGAACGGCGATGGTGCTTGCGCGCTCATTCGTCAGACCAGTGATAGTGAAGGGGTTCGCGGTTCCTGTACTGACCGCGGCACCCCCGTTGACTCGATACTCGTAACCGAGCACCGGTGCCTTTGCAGGGTCCGCAACCGTCGAGTAGGTAACTGTGGCCTGACGGTTCCCTACTGTCGTCGCGGTGATTTTCGGGGCTGCCGGCGCAGATGCAACCGTAAGGGTCTTGATGTCGGTGATTCCAGTTGCGTCGTTAACGCAAGGGCGGCCCGTAACGACGGTCGTGATGTTCATGGTTGTCGCGCCAGCCAGTGTCGCCACACTCGGGGCGTTCAGCGTGTAGGTGCTAACCCAGTGGTACGGGTTGGTTGTGCGGGCGGCCGTTGAATTGGCTTCGAAACCGGGAATGCTCAACTGGCCGAACGCGGCTGCTGTTCCCATCGAAATATCCACGTTGATTGGGCCCACTCCGTAGTCGGCGGTGGGGCACACCACATCGACCGTTACGGGAATCGTGCCGCTCGGGGCCATCGCGGACTGAGTTGTCACGGTCACAGTTGCCGAAACAGCGGCCTGCGCCGGGGTAACTGATCCCATGGCTGTGATCACGAGGGCAGTACTGCACAACGCGGCTGCAGTCTGCCGAAGCGTACGGAGGGGGGTGCGTACGGGACTCATGTGGAACCCTTTCGAGGTTTGGTGCGTGGCTTGAACTGTCGGCACGAGCTGGTCTTCGAACGGCGGTAGCGCGGGTAGTCATGGGACGTGGAATGTGGCTGTTGGATGGAGCTTCCTTGACGACAGTGACGGGGGGAGCATGATTAACAGAAGCCGAGGCGAATCGCGTTGACCGAGCCGTGAGAGGAACTTGAGGTTTCCTCCTCCGCCCGGAGTAGTCCTCCCTCAAACGGACTAGCGAGTCTTTTATCCGTTTCCGGAAGATCTCGAAAAGCCATGTGGCGTATGGAAAGATCGAGGTATGAGTTCTAAGCAATCACTCCCCTTTGCGGGAGAAGGAATCGTTGTCGCAGCGGCCGTAATCAATGACGGAATGCTCTTAGCGGCTCAGCGATCAATCCCTGTAGCCCTGGCTGGGCAGTGGGAATTGCCCGGTGGCAAAGTCGAGTTAGGTGAAGATCCGCGGGATGCGCTGAGACGCGAGTTGCAGGAAGAACTTGGCATTGTTGTTGAGATTGGTGAACTCCTCGGTGGGCCTATCGAGGGCGATTGGCCGCTTTCAGACAGCTCGGTACTGCGCGTTTACATCGTTGACGTCTCACGGCAGGAGATCTTGCCTATGGCAGGGGACTCACATTCAGAAATCCGCTGGCTCGACGCGGATACCGTGTTAACAGTGCAGTGGCTGCCGGCGGATCGGGCTCCTGTGGAGCAACTTCGGTCAAGGTTGCGATCGCCGCACTGATTAAACGTCTGGGCGCCGCACCGCTCGCAGTGGTCAAGAGGCACCCAAAACGCCCCTAGACTGGAGGCCTCCCCGCTCTCAAACCCGAGGTTCACCATGTCATCCCAAGGCCAAGCCGTCCGATCAGACGTGCGCAACGTCGCGATCATCGCTCACGTTGACCACGGCAAGACCACACTCGTTGACGCCATGCTCTGGCAGTCTGGCGCGTTCACCGCGCACCAGGCCGACGAAGGTTCGGTCAAAGACCGCGTTATGGACTCGATGGATCTAGAGCGCGAGAAGGGCATCACGATCCTCGCGAAGAACACCACCGTGCGCTACCACGGTGAAGGTGCCCCCGAGGGTGGGGTGCTGATCAACATCATCGATACCCCGGGCCACGCCGACTTCGGCGGAGAGGTAGAGCGCGGACTCGAGATGGTCGACGCGGTTCTGCTGCTCGTTGACGCGTCTGAGGGTCCGCTGCCACAGACTCGCTTCGTTCTTCGCAAGGCCCTGCAGAAGCGTCTCCCCGTAATCCTGGTGGTAAACAAGGTCGATCGTTCGGACGCTCGCATCGCCGAGGTAGTAGATGAGACGTACGAACTCTTCTTTGATCTCGATGCAGATGAGGAGCAAATCAACTTCCCCGTCGTCTACGCATCTGCCAAGGCCGGCCGCGCATCGCTCAACCGCCCCGAAGACGCCGGTATGCCGGACGCGGAGAATCTCGTTCCGCTGTTCAAGACGATCCTCAATACCGTTCCGGCGCCGCATTACGACCCAGACATGCCGCTTCAGGCCCACGTCACAAACCTTGACTCGTCGCCCTACCTAGGACGCCTGGCCCTATGCCGCATTCACAACGGAACCCTGCGTAAGGGTCAGCAGGTTGCTTGGTGTCGCACTGACGGCACGATCACCCGTGCGAAAATTGTTGAACTCCTTATTACAGAGGCACTTGAGCGGGTCCCTGCTGATTCAGCCGGCCCAGGTGAGATCGTCGCCGTGGCAGGTATTGAGGGCATCACACTCGGCGAAACTCTCGCTGACATCGACGATCCCCGTCCCTTGCCGTTGATTACCGTCGACGAGCCATCGATCTCGATGACGATCGGTATTAACACCTCACCGTTGGCGGGCCAGAGCGGTAACAAGCTCACCGCTCGCCTTGTGAAGAACCGGTTGGATGCTGAACTCATCGGTAACGTTTCCATCCGTCTTCAGCCAACTGACCGTCCCGACACGTGGGAGGTTCAGGGTCGCGGTGAGCTCCAGTTGGCAATCTTGGTCGAAATCATGCGACGCGAAGGATTCGAACTCACCGTTGGTAAGCCTCAGGTCGTCACCCGCGTTATCGACGGCAAGGTGCACGAGCCGATGGAACACCTCACCGTCGACATCCCTGAGGACTACCTCGGCGTCGTCACACAGTTGATGGCTCTGCGCAAGGGACGCATGGAGCAAATGGTCAACCACGGCACCGGCTGGGTTCGGATGGAATATGTCGTCCCGGCTCGCGGCCTGATCGGTTTCCGCACTGAGTTCCTCACTGAAACGCGCGGAACGGGTCTTCTTCACCACGTCTTCCACAAGTACGAGCCATGGCATGGTGAGCTCCGAACCCGTCCAACCGGCTCGCTTGTCGCCGATCGCCGCGGCCCCACAACTGGCTTTGCGCTGTCGAACCTTCAAGAGCGCGGCACCATTTTCGTTGGCCCGGGTACCGAGGTCTACGAAGGAATGATCATCGGCGAGAACTCACGCCAGGACGATATGGACGTCAACCCGACAAAGGAAAAGAAGCTGACGAATATGCGTCAGTCCTCCAGCGACGTGTTGGTTCCGCTGATTCCTCATAAGCAAATGTCGATGGAGCAGGCGCTGGAGTTCTGTCGCGAGGATGAATGTATGGAGGTCACCCCGGCCACCGTGCGCATCCGCAAGGTCGTACTCGATCAAACCGAGCGCGGTCGGGCTGCTTCTAGGGCGAAGAAGGGCTAGGCGGCTTTCAACCCCGGGCGCTGAATGCTCGCCACGTATCGTTCTTGTGTCCGTTTTATCCCACTAAGTGCATGTTCAGTCACGATCCGGTTACGGAGGGCGACCATGGCTAGCGCTTTTGGATTTATGCCGTAGGTTTCATTCAGCGCGTTTTATTCGCGTGAAACTCTGTGCCGTAGATCGTTTCTACGGTTGAATATGCGTCGACCATCAAGACGGCGTGGACCCAGCCACGGCGGGGCGGAAAGGCAGGGGGCAGATGACAGCGCAAGTAGATATCGACAAGCGCTTTGCTGTCGACGCTATTGACGCACCTGCTGCCATCGCTGGCCGGTCGCTCGGAGAGATTGCCTGGCGGCGTCTTCGCAAAGATAAGTGGGCGATGGCAGGGGCGGTCACGGTCGTGATCGTCATCTTCCTCGTGGTTTTTGCCCCGCTCATCTGCAATCTCGTCGGTGTCAACCCGTATGCGAACTACGCGGACAGCCACCCGGAACTTTTAGACGAACTCGCTTTCCCTGCTGGACCCTTCTCGAACGCGTCCTGGGAGCACCCCTTTGGTGTTGAGCCACAGACCGGCCGGGATTTGCTGGCCCGCACTCTCTACGGTGGTCGTAACTCCCTGATTGTGGGTGTCTTGGCGACGGTGATCGGGCTGTCGATCGGTGTGATCCTCGGCATTATCGCTGGGCTTCGTGGTGGTTGGATTGATTCGTTGCTCAGCCGGACGATGGACGTGTTGTTGGCGTTCCCGGTCCTGCTGTTCGCGATCGCGCTACTCGTGATCATTGGCCAGACGGCGTGGTATCGCGAGTCTGTCTTCTGGCAGATCGTCGTCGTCACGTTCATCATTGGCTTCTTTGCGTGGCCGTACTATGGACGACTGATTCGTGGACAGGTGCTGTCTCTACGTGAGAAAGAGTTCGTCGATGCAGCCCGCAGCATCGGTGCGCCGAACTCGCGGATCATCTTCAAAGAGCTGCTCCCGAACCTGCTTCCGACCGTTCTTGTACTTGCCACCTTGGCGATCCCGACGAACATCCTTGCCGAGGCCGGCCTGTCCTTCCTCGGCGTCGGCGTTCTAGCGCCAACGCCGACGTGGGGTGGCATGATCAATGACGCGCTGAGTTGTTTGAGTATCGATCCTTGGTACATGTTCGTGCCAGGCATGGCGATCTTCATCGTTGTTCTTGCCTTCAACCTGTTCGGTGACGGACTGCGCGATGCGACTGATACGAGAGCGAGTGACCTGTAGATGCCCGTGTGCGGCTATTGCCTCAGCGAGCACCGAGGTACCAACGGCGGATAACCGCCCCACAATTTTACCTGACGACTAGGTCAGGTAACTGGGACCGTCGCCGACGGTTTCGGGCACGGCCCTCAAGAAGAAGGTGGATCTGTTCATGGCGATCACACGACGCGCCGCTCAGTTTGCTGCACTTGGTGCAGCAGCTGCGTTGGCTCTCGCCGCATGTGGCGGCAGCGGTGGTGGAGGCGGCGGGTCCGCATCACCATCTGTTTCGACATCAAGTGCCAGTGGCTTCAACGCAGCGGCATCATCGGTTGTTAACGCATCAGATAAGACCGGAGGCACGCTCAAGCTTGCTGCCGCATCTGACTGTGACTCATACGACCCTGCTCGTACGTACTACGCGTACTGCTGGGACCTCCAGCGCCTGTTCACCCGTACCCTGATGGCCTTCAAATCGGCTCCAGGAACCGAGGGAACAGCCGTTGTTCCGGATATGGCCACCGGCCCCGGCGAATCGAATGGGGATAAGACGCAGTGGACCTACAAGCTGCAGTCAGGCCTGAAGTACTCAGACGGCTCCGCGATCACGACCAAGGACATCAAGTACGGTGTCGAGCGCCTGTTCGCTTCTGACGTCATCAACGGTGGACCTTCCTCCTACTTCACAAGCCTGCTGTCAGACACCTACAAGGGCCCTTACGCTGACCCGACTGGTGATTTGACCACGGTTACCACGCCAGATGACACGACGATCGTGTTCAACTTGAACAAGCCATTCGCTGACTTCGACTTCCTCATGGCGCTGCCCACGGCCGCACCAGTTCCGCAGGCGAAGGACACCAAGGCTGACTACGGCAAGATGCCGATGGCCTCCGGTCCGTTCATGATCAGCAGCTTCCAGCCTGGCAAGAGCACCGAGTGGGTTCGCAACCCGAATTGGGATCAGGCGACGGACAAGGTCCGTAGCCCCAAGGTTGACAATGTTTCCCTCGTTGTCATCACCGACCCGACTGATGAGGACAAGCGCCTCATGTCCGGTGCCGTTGACTTGCTTGCTGACGGCGGTGTGATGCCAGAGACCACGGCCTCCATCCTTGCCGACCCAACCAAGAAGGCCAACGCCGATAACCCGCCGACCGGCTTCATTCGTTACGACGTTGTATTCCAGACGGTGGCTCCGTTGGATAACAAGGCATGTCGCGAAGCGGTGTTCTACGCGTTCAACAAGTCAGCTCTTCGTCGTATCAACGGCGGTGCAACGGCCGGCGATATCGCGGGCTCAATGGTGCCAACGTTGATCCCCGGTTACGAAGCTGATTACGATCCGTACCCGAACGGTGCAGATCACACCGGTGACCTAGAGAAGGCCAAGGCCAAGCTTGCCGAATGTGGACAGCCAAATGGCTTCGACCTGAACTACGCCTACCGCAACGTGGGCCTCGGCCCCAAGGCTCTTGCCTCGGTCACCGAGAACCTCAAACGTGTTGGTATCAAGGTCCACGGTATCGTGGCATCTGACCCGGCCTCTTACTACTCGACGTTCATCGGTTCACCGTCGAACATCGTCAAGATGAAGCTCGGGCTTGCAGGTGCTGGCTGGGGAGCTGACTTCCCGACGCCTTACGGCTTCTGGCAGTCAATTGCTAACAGCAACGCGATCCTTCCTGAGGGCAACTCGAACTACCCAAGCCTGAAGGATGCCACGGTTGATTCGTCACTCGACGCGTTGACCAAGGAGACCGACCCAGCCAAGGTTGCCGAACTCGGCAAGACGGTTGACCACGCGGTCATGGACGCGGCCGTCTACCTGCCGTTCTTGCTCGACAAGACGTTCTTCTACCGCAACCCGCGTCTGACGAACATCTACCTGAACGGTGGCGTAGGTAACTACTACGACTATGTCAACATTGGCACCAGCGACGGCATGTAGTTCGTCAGTAGTACTTCTCTCTAACTAGTCAGGTTGTGGCCGGCGGGCGTTATCCCGTCGGCCACAACCTGCGGAGGACGCATGGTTCGCTACATCATCCGCAGGCTTTTAGGAGCCGTCGCGGTTTTGTTTATTGTCTCGTTGTTTACCTTCGGCCTGTTCATGGTTGTTCCGGTAATGACGGGATCGAGCCCTGCATACTTGTATGCGGGTAAAAACCCGACACCCGAACTGATCGCCAACATCGAGCATGGGTTGGGCCTTGATCGGCCCATCCCCGAACAGTTCTACATCTACATGAAGGGCATCGTTGCCGGCCGCACGGACCTTACCGACGGCACAGCCGATGGTTCCCGCCCATGCCCGGCCCCCTGCTTTGGCTATTCCTTCCGATATCAATCGCCGGTCTGGGACATCATCAAAGATCGCTTCCCGGTCACTCTCTCGATTACGGTCGGGGCCGCCATTATCTGGTTGTCTCTTGGCATTGGGGTTGGTGTGCTATCTGCCCTCAGAAGGGGTGGCTTCGCCGACCGCGCATCGATGGTGTTCATCCTGCTCTTTCTATCGTTACCTTCCTACTTGTTTGCCATCTTGCTGCTCTACGTCTTTGTGTACGGGTTGAAGTGGCTGCCACCCACTCAATACGCACCGCTTACGGAAGATCCGGTTAAGTGGTTCCAGTCTTTGATTTTGGCGTGGATCACCATCGGGTTTGGGAGCGCGGCACTTTACGCTCGACTGACCCGCGCGAACATGCTCGAGACGATGAGCGAGGATTACATCCGAACCGCCGTGGCCAAGGGCCTTCCTCGCAAAACAGTTGTCCGCAAGCACGCGATGCGTGCTGCGTTGACACCGATTCTCACCATCGCGGGGCTCGACATTGCATTCCTACTCGGTGGAGCAATCTTCGTCGAGAAGGTGTTCAGTTTGCCTGGCCTAGGACTTCTGTTCGTCGAAGCGATCGGTAAGCAAGACCTCCCTGTCATCATGGGCTTGACGATTGTTAGTTCGTTGTTCATCGTCGCTGCAAACATCATCGTCGACGTTCTCTACAGTGCGGTTGATCCGCGCGTACGTCTGAGTTAGTTGAGGGATATCTGATGACCCAGACAATCGACGCGTCCGCATCCGTTCCGAGCGGACCGCCAACGAGCTTCCTTGAAGTGCGTGACCTCCGCGTCACCTTTCCGACCGATGACGGAATGGTGCGTTCAGTGGACGGGCTCTCGTTCAAGGTCGAGCGTGGTAAGACAATGGGCATCGTGGGTGAGTCCGGATCAGGTAAATCCGTTACCAGCCAAGCGATTCTTGGTCTACACAACAGCACCGGCGCTTCGGTGTCGGGCCAGATCTGGCTTGACGGCGAAGAACTCGTAGGAAAGTCGAGCGAAGAGATTCGACCACTTCGCGGCAACAAAATGGCGATGATCTTTCAGGATCCGCTGTCGTCGCTGCACCCGTTCTACACAATTGGTGATCAGATCGTTGAGGCCTATCGCGTGCATAACAAGGTCTCCAAGAGCGTCGCTAAGAAGCGTGCCGTGGAGATGCTTGACCGTGTGGGCATTCCTAATGCTGGTAAGCGCGTGGACGATTACCCACATCAGTTCTCCGGCGGTATGCGTCAGCGCGTCATGATTGCGATGGCTCTGGTGTGTGATCCGCAGTTGCTCATCGCAGATGAGCCTACGACTGCCCTCGACGTCACCGTGCAAGCTCAAATCCTCGACCTGATGCGTGATCTGCAAAAGGAATTCAATTCCGCGATCATCCTGATCACCCATGATCTCGGTGTCGTTGCTGAAATCGCGGACGACGTCACAGTGATGTACGGGGGTAGGGCCGTTGAGCAGGGTAGCGTGCGTGACCTGTTCTATTCGCCGCAGATGCCGTACACGTGGGGGCTCCTGGCTTCCATGCCGCGACTCGATCGTGACCGCAAGGGACGCCTAGATCCCATCCCCGGCAACCCCCCGTCGCTGATCAACTTGCCCACTGGTTGCGTGTTCAGCCCGCGCTGCGTGTACCGCGATCGCGTAGGTGCTGCGTGCGTCACGGATCGGCCCGACCTCGAGTCAGTATCCGATACGCATCGGGTCCGCTGCCATATCCCTGCAGAACAGAGCCAGCGAATCTGGCTGGACGAAGTTAAACCGCAGTTGTAATCGACGCAAACAGCTACAGCACATGACGGATTCTTTGGAGGAGCAGTGACGATCACCACGAGTACCGAGTCCGGTACCGGCGTGCCGCTGCGGTCTGATGCACTCTTGCAGGTTCGTGATTTGCGTAAGCACTTCCCGATCAGTCAGGGGATTGTCTTCCAGCGTCAGATCGGTGCCGTGAAGGCAGTTGACGGCATCACCTTCGATGTGTCGAACGGTGAAACGCTTGGGCTTGTTGGTGAATCAGGATGTGGCAAATCGACGGCGGGTCGGACCATCGCCAAACTCCTTGAGCCCACCTCAGGTAGCGTCATGTTCGATGGTGTCGATATCACCAAACATTCCCGCTCACAGATGCGTCCGCTGCGTTCTGAATTGCAGATGATCTTTCAGGATCCGTTCTCGTCGCTGAATCCTCGTCACACGGTTGGAACTATCGTCGGCGCTCCATACCGCGTCCAGGGCAAACTGTCCGATAAGGACATCAAGGCTCGAGTTCAGGGTCTGCTTGAACGTGTTGGTCTCAATCCAGAGCATTACAACCGCTATCCGCACGAGTTCAGTGGTGGTCAGCGTCAACGCATCGGAGTTGCGCGCGCTATCGCGTTGCAGCCGAAACTCATCATCTGTGACGAGCCGGTTTCTGCACTTGATGTGTCGATTCAGGCGCAGGTTGTAAACCTGCTCGAAGATCTGCAGGCGGAATTCGGGATTGCGTACATCTTCGTTGCACACGACCTATCGGTAGTTCGTCACATTTCTGATCGCGTGGCTGTCATGTACTTGGGCCAGATCATGGAGCTCGCGGATCGCGACACGCTGTACTCGCAACCTCGTCATCCCTATACCCACTCGCTGCTTTCCGCGGTTCCGTTACCCGATCCGGACAGCGGCTCACGACGTGAGCGCATTCTCTTGACGGGCGATCTTCCAAGCCCGATCAACCCACCTGCCGGATGTGTGTTTCACACACGCTGCTGGAAGGTCGAGGAGCGCTGCAAGGTTGAAGTGCCGCTGGTACGCGAGATCAGCGTTGGTCACCAAATTGCCTGCCACTTCCCCGAAGAGCGTCCAGTATTCGGCCAGGGTGGGCCGACCATTCACGGCCCTGCGCCAACCGAGCAGGAGTTGGATGCCGAAGCGCACGATCGCAACCTGCAAGGTGGTCACGTCACTGCCGAAGGCAACATCGCGCACGAAACCGAGCTTGGCTGGCAGAAGCGTCAAGACTGACTGGTGCTGATCTCTTCGCAGATCCTCAGGGATTCAGCGCGTTACGCAAGAAATCCAACTCCAAGAGCAGTTTGTTTTCAGCGACTTCTTCCTGGGGCGTCATATGCGTGACACCGCTTAACGGCAGTACGTAATGTGGCTTGCCGGCCACTGTCAACGCTCCCGAGAGGGCCAGCGTGTGTGCTACCACGACGTTGTCATCGGTTAGTCCATGAATGAACATCAACGGCCTGGTCAGTTCACCGGCTAGGTGACTCAGTGAGCAATAGTCGTATGGACCGGGAACTTCGGTTGGATTGCCGAGGAAGCGCTCGGTGTAAGCGGTGTCGTAAAGACGCCATTCGGTGACAGGGGCACCCGCCACGGCGGCGTGGAAAACGTCGGGCCGCCGAAGCACCGCAAGTGCGCTGAGATAACCACCAAACGACCAGCCGCGGATTCCGACGCGGCTACTGTCGGTGTCATCCGGCCAGCGAGCAGCGACAGCTTCGACAGCGCTGACTTGGTCTTCGAGGATCTTTGTGGACAGGTCTCGATAGATCTCGCGGTCCCAGGCCGGCCCACGGCCCGGAGTGCCGCGTCCGTCAGCGATTACGACGACGAAGCCCTGATCTGCGAGCCACTGGTCTTCGCCGTAGCTCGTACCGGCGGCAACGACCTGTCCGAAACCCGGCCCGCCGTAGGGGCTCATCAGGATGGGCAGCTTTCGCGAGCCCTTGATATGACCCGTCGGGAAGAGAACGGCGGTGAGAACGTGGTTCGGGCCTGACTCGATGATCTCGACCTCAGGGGTGAAGCTAGGACGCTCCGCATGCGAGGTGACGGGGATGGTCTGCCCGTCCCGTTCGATCCGGTACGTGACGTTCGTTGTGGTGAGTTGACGCTCGTTGATCAGTACAGTTCCGCTGACAGATCGGCCCATAATCCAGCCAGTCTGCGGACCCAGCGGCGAGACAGATCCATCAAGTCCGATATGCATCAATACGCAGGATGTCGGTTCTGGTGCGACTGAAACGACGACGCCTGAATCGTCTGTGCTGATGACACCAAGGATCTGTAAACCCTTGGGGCTCAGCCAATCTGCGCCTGCGTGAAGCCGGTATGTGTCCGATTCGCGGTCCGCTCGTAGGGTGAGCAGACGTCCGTCGGAGAGCCATGTAGTTGCACCCGGTGCGGCATCGACCCAGTGCTCGTCGCGAATGTCTGTCTCGACGCGGGTCTGACCCGAATTGATATCGGCGCTGAGAACCTGCATGTGCTTTTGGTCTCGAGTGGAAACCACCAGTAGAGGATCGTGTCCCTCGCTCCAAGACACATCGACGAGGTATTCGAATGCGACGTTGTCCCAGACGACATCAGTTGTGGTGCCATCGAGTCGTGCGACCACGAGTGACACGGTCGCATTCGTCGTGCCAGCGGCTGGGTAGCGAACCATATGTGGAGCATCTGATGGTGAGACGGGGTTTGCGATCCACCACTGCTGGACGTGTGTTTCGTCAACCCGCTCGACGAGGACGCACGTCGAATCTGGCGACCACCAGTACCCGCGCGATCGGCCGAGTTCTTCGGCCGCGGCGAAATCGACCAGGCCCGCAAACTCATGTTCATGGCGCCCGCTCACGAGTGCGTGGTCGTTCGCTCCGTCGTGCTGAACAACACGAAGTGCGCCCTGGGCGGCATATGCGATGTGCGATCCATCGGGGGATAGTCGTGGGTCGATGACGGGGCCGTTCGCATCGAGGCTACGCACCGCAGATCCGTCGTTGAGATCCACGACGTAGAGCCCACCCGACAGAGTGAACACGGCTCGTGTTGTCGACGAATCGGTTGAGTACCCGACGATGCCCGAATTGCCCTCGCGCATTCGTTCGCGTCGCGCGCGCTCCTCGATTGAAAGCTCTTCATCGCCCTCATGTAGTGCTGTCGGATCGGCGATGAGTCGCTCTGTACCCGTGGCGACGTCCAGCGACCAGAGACGACCAACTGCGTCAGTACCTGAGTTCGAACGAACGTAGATGACCCGTGAACCATCCGCGGTGATGCTGAACAGTCGAGGCGCACCAGCACTGAATCGCCGGGTGCGTGCTGATTGGCGTGGGAATGATTCGGCCGTTTCGGTGGATGAACTCGTCATGGGAACAGAGTCTGTCAGGCCGATGAGGAAAATGCGTCACGACCCCATACGACTTCATCGGCGATTTCGGCTTTGACTTTTCGGCGATCCGGCGATCAACACATTAGGCTCAGGTCGTGACTACATCAGAGCGTCGACTCCTACTTGTCCATGCCCATCCTGATGACGAGACCATCGGCTCAGGAGCCACGATGGCCAAGTATGTTGCCGCGGGGGCGCACGTCACTCTCGTCACCTGCACGCTTGGTGAAGAGGGCGAAATCATCGGCGACCGGCATGCGCACCGAGCCGCACATGCCGAGGACTCGCTTGGTGAGCACCGCGAAGTCGAACTGGCCAACGCAATGGCCCGGCTCGGAGTTACCGACCATCGTTTGCTCGGGGGAGCGGGTCGCTACCGCGATTCGGGCATGGTCGGCACTGCCGACAACGAAGATCCGAGCTGCTTCTGGCAGGCGGATCTATTGACCGCTGCTACTGATCTGGTGTCGGTCATTCGTGAGATCCGTCCGCAGGTGCTCATCACCTATGACGATTTCGGTGGGTATGGTCACCCAGACCACATTCAGGCCCACCGGGTAGCCCACTACGCGGTCACGCTAGCTAGCTCGAGCACGTTCCGCCCGGATCTTGGTGCCGGCTGGGATGTGCCAAAGATTTACTGGATTGCCTTCCCGAAGTCGGTGATTCGAGCGGGTGTTGAGGCGATGAAGGCAGCAGGTGAGACCGAAGGTTTTGCCGCCATGGATCCTGATGATCTGCCATTCGCCTGTGACGATGACTTAATCACCACGGTGATCAACGCCGAGGACTACGTCGAACTGAAGATGGACGCGATGCGCGAGCATGCAACGCAGATCAGCGTGGAGGACGGGTTCTTCGCTTTGTCCAACAAGCTCGGCTCACGAGCAATGGGCGTTGAGTTCTATCGACTTGCTCGTGGCGAAGCGGCGGGGGATCGCGACGAGCAGGGCCGCGAAACAGATTTGTTCGCCGGTCTTTAGCCCATTCGGGTAACTCCGACCGGATCTGGTCGATTACCTGCGCACGTAATGTTCTGCTGAACCTCAAGAAGGTAGGCCGCTGGAGTGATCTGAGCCCAGAAGGGTTCGACGTCCAACGGTTATCACTCACGATAGTAAGAGTCCGATGCTTTCGTCGGCCTGATCTTCGTGTTTCTTCAAGGGGGCGCAATGTGGCTTAACCGTCGATCGTCGAACGTAGTGACCGAATCTCAACTGGCTGATCAGCCGGTCGTGAGTGGGCATGCGACGACAGGATCGCCACTGCTGGCCATGGCGGGCACCTCGAAGCTGAACGCATCAACGGCCGACGTGGGGATGTCGCGCGAGCGCTCACGCCGCCGGCGTCTAGCTGGACTTAGCGCGCTGCTGCTAATCCCAGCAAGCTACCTGTGGGCTCGATTGCTTACCGGCAATCCATTCGACATTTTTAATGTCACGCTGCCATCCATCGACATGATGATCGTGATGCCGTTCCTGTTCTTCGTGGCCCTCATCGGAGTGCTTCTCGGGACGACGATGGGCGCAGGACGTTCACCGCATGTCACCTATCGACCCGAGCAGATCGATGTGACCTTGGATTCGGTCAAGGGAATCGACGGAATCAAGGATGATGTACTTCGTTCGCTCAATCTCTTTCTGGCGCACAAGACTTTTGCCAGCGAAATGGGTGGAACTCCTCGTCGGGGACTGCTCTTTGAAGGTGTTCCCGGCACGGGTAAGACCCACCTAGCTAAGGCAATGGCCCGTGAAGCGGGGGTGCCATTCCTATTCGTCTCAGCGACCTCTTTCCAGTCGATGTACTACGGCGCAACTGCGCGCAAGATTCGTTCGTACTTCAAGGCACTTCGTAAAGCTGCTCGCCAGGAAGGTGGAGCGATTGGCTTCATCGAAGAGATCGATGCGATTGCCATGGCCCGTGGGGGCCTGAGCATGTCACCGCTACCCACCACTTCTGGAATGAGTTCGCAGGCACTGTGCTGTGGTGGCTTGACGGGATTGCCGTCGTCTTATGCGCAACCGTCGTGGTCGATGGGGTCCGGCTCAATGGTTTCTAACCAGTCGATGACGAGCGAGGGTGTTGGCGGTGTTGTCAATGAGTTGCTGATTCAGTTGCAGTCATTCGACGAGCCAACCGGATTCCAAAAACTCCGCATGTCTTCAATCGACAAGATCAACCTATTTCTGCCGGCCCATCGTCAGATCGCACGCCCTGTGCCGCCGTCGACGAATGTTCTCGTTATTGCCGCGACGAACCGCGCAGACAATCTTGATCCGGCGTTACTTCGCCCCGGTCGCTTCGATCGGCGGCTCACCTTCGAACCACCGTCTCGAGCCGGGCGACGTGAACTCATTGACTTCTTCCTTGATCGCAAGGCTCACCATCTAGATCTTGACGACGAAGACTCGCGCGATGGTCTAGCTGCGATCACTCAGGGGTACACCCCCGTCATGATCGAGCACCTCTTCGATGAGGGTCTTGTCAATGCTGTTCGTCGAGGTGACTCGGCGATGACCCGGCAGGATGTCGAGCGCGCGCGCTTGGTTGAAGAGGTTGGCATGGGCCAGCCAGTTGCATACACCGCTTACGAGCAGAAGTTGATCGCTACGCATGAGTCAGGTCACGCGGTAACTGCCTGGTTGGTTGCCCCTGAACGTCGACTTGAAGTGCTGACAATCGTTAAGCGCCGCGATGCCTTGGGAATGTTGGCCCATGGCGATGCTGCCGACGTGTTCACGAGGTCGAAATCTGAAATGCTCGCACTCATCCAAATTGCGATGGGTGGCCAGGCTGCTGAAGAGATCTTCTTCGGCGATATCTCAACCGGGCCCGCCGGTGATCTTCTGTACGCGACGAATGTAGCCGCTCAGATGGTCGGTGCTGCTGGTATGACGGACACCCTGATCTCGTTCTCTGCCGTCCAGGGCAGCGCGCTTTCCGATACGAACATCGTGGGGCGAGTTTTAGCCGACGCTGATGGTCGTGAGCGCGTTGAGAAGATCCTTCAGGATCAGAAGGCTCATACGCGAGCGCTGCTCGACGAGAATCGTCATCTTGTGGTGGCTCTGCGCGATGCATTGATGGAACGCCATGAACTCATTGGCCGTGAGATAACAGATGTGCTGGCCTTGGCACATGCTGATCATCTGCGTGTCACCGAGTTGGATTTGCGGGACGAGCCTTCCACTCACCAGTAGTCATCGACGGCACCGTAGTCTTACGTCGTGGGCAGCGATGGTCGTATATCCAGTGGGATCTCCATGTTCCTCGGAGGTGCCCTGATTGGGCTTTTCGGGGCTCCCGCCGCAGCGCTGCGCTCGTCCGTTCACGGTGTGACGATTCCTTGGGGTGCCATCTTTGCGGTGATCGCGCTCGGCGTTTGCGTGCGAGGTGCCAGCTACTGGATGCGCTCTAAAGTTGCTGGCGCGCTCATGACCATCGGTTGGATCCTTGTCACCTTGGCCTACACCGCGCTACTGCCCGGTGGCGATGTTCTGTTGCCAGATGTCCCGCGGACGTACGGCTACCTCATTGGTGGTTTCATCGTGTGCCTGATCGCGACCTGGTGGCCGATGATGAAACCCGCGCAAGCGGGAACTCTGGCGAGTGTCGAAGACGTTGGGATAGCGAGCGGCGACGTAGGCTGATGATCAGTTCGGCGTTGCTGTGCCACGAAAGATCGTCAGCGCCGTAAAGGTCATCCCCCATCTAGTCATCAGGACGAATAGTTGTGACGTCGACCCCATCGGATGGTACTTCGACCGCTGCGCCGGGAAGCCGCGGCGGACTCATTGTCGCTGGAATCATCGGCGTACTTGCACTCGCCTATGCAGCCTTAGTGCTGGCGAGTGGGACGGGTATCCCAAGAAATGCCACGGTGCTCGGGGTGGATGTTGGTGGACAGTCGCAGCAGGAAGCGGTAGCCACGCTGACCGATGCGCTGAGCGCCAAAGTACAGGCAGGGATCGATGTCACGGCGCAAGGCAAACAACTGAGCATCTCTCCAGCGCAGGCGGGCCTTTCCTTCGATGCAAACGCGACGGTTGCGCCGTATGCGGGCCGTAACTGGAACCCCATCACACTCGTAAGTCAGTTCACTGGTGGATTAGTAATTGCGCCGGTGGTAACAGTTGATGAAGCCAAGCTCACCTCTGCGGTTAAAGGTATTGCAGGCGATTTTGACAAGCGAGCTCGAGAGCCGCAGATTGTTTTCACCGATGTTTCACCGGCGGCGGTTCCAGGAAAGAACGGCACCGTGCTCGACCAAAAGGCCGCAGCGCAAACCCTCAAACATTCCTACCTAGTGGCTACCGAGCCAGTTCCCCTTGCTTTCGTCACTCAGGAACCGACGGTCAATGAGTCCGAAGCGCAGAGCACGTTGGACGCTGCCAAGACCGCAGTATCGGCGCCGGTATCGGTTACCGCTGAAGGCATCACCGCCGAGATTGCACCAACTGCGATTGCCGAGGCGCTTTCTTACCAGGCTAAGGGCGGAAAGTTGGTTCCCACCCTTGACGGAAAGATTCTTCGTAGATCGATTGCCGGGGAGTTTTCCTCGATTGAAGATCCAGGCCGCGATGCGAGTTTTAACGTCTCATCCGGAACCCCGGTTGTTGTTCCCTCCAAAGTGGGTAAAGGCGTAAACGCCGAGCTTCTGGCCACCGATGTGGCCGCGGTTCTTGATCAAGCGGATCCCGCCGCCCGTCACATCGATGCCCAGATTGGTGTCATCGATCCCGCTCTGACGACCGAGCAAGCCAAGGATCTCGGCGTCACTGAGCTCATGTCTACGTTCACCCAGCGCTTCCCGTACGCGCCGTATCGCGTGCAGAACATCGGGCAGGCTGCGAGGTACATCAATAAGACGCTCCTGATGCCTGGCGAGGTGTTCTCCCTCAACGACACCATTCACGAACGGACCGTTGCCAACGGTTACACCAAGGGCTACGTCATTGGCGAGGGTGGCGTTTTCAAGGAGGATCTTGGAGGCGGGGTTTCAACTTCCGCGACGGCCACCTGGACGGCCGCCTTCTACGCTGGATTAGCCCGCGTTCACGTTCAAGCGCACTCGGTGTGGATTCCGCGTTATCGGGCCGGCCTGGAAGCGACCGTGGCTTGGGGTCAGTTCGATATGTCGTTCAGGAACAACACGCCCAACGGGGTCTTCATCACCGCTGGGATCACCAATAGTTCGATCACGGTGTCCATGTGGGGTACCAAGGTCTACAGCAAGATCGAGGCCGAGTCAGGTGCTCGGTACGGCAGTTCACCGTATAAGACCCTCTATGACACGTCGTCCACCTGTCATGCGCAGGGAGGCCAAGAGGGCTTCTCAATTGACGTGTATCGCGTGTTCTACAAGGGCGGCAAGGAAGATCACCGCGAAAAGATCACCACGCATTACAACCCGAGCCCGACAGTGCATTGCTATGCGGACCCTGCGACACCAAAGCCAACACCGTCCGGCTCTGCCACGCCCACCGGAACACCACGTCCGTCGCCAAGTGCATCTGCAACGGCAAAGCCAACGCCGAAGCCAACTCCAAAACCGTCGGCATCCCAAACCTGATCGACTCAGGTCGAGCTAATTCAGTCGAGATCGAACGTGCTGAGCGGTGCGACGAGCGTTCTCGGCCTCCAACGGCATTGCCTCCGCGACGATGTCTGCGTACTCGTCAAGGACTCGACCCGCTTCGCTATACCGGCCCACGCCAATCAACGCCTCGCTATACTCGCGTCGTAATCCGAGGTTGTGTCGGGGAAGCAGCAGCGCTAGTTCTACAGACCAGAGCCGTTGCCACGCGCGCTCGGGCGTTGTGGCCCAATTCGTAATGTTTCCAAGCGTTCGCGCGACTGTGTCGATTGGGTCATGTGGGCTGAGGTGATCAGGGCTTAGACGCCGGCCCGCGGCAGCCGCAATCTCCTTTGCCCGGTCATAGGGCAGCAATCTGCCGCCGACAAATGGGTCGACCAAGACGCGGGTGCCGAGTGGATCCCCGATTCCGACCACGAAGTGTCCGGGGAGCCCAACCCCGTACGCATTGATATCGACTCGTCGAGCGACTTCGGTCCACACCGCGGACAGCAGAATCGGCAGCCCTCGGCGCCTGGTCAGTACGTCAGGAAGGAGGCTTGAATCCAGCCGACCGTAATCTGCGGATTGCCCACCAAAGTCGGTAAGCACCTCTCGAAGTCGCTGATCATCGCGACCATGCGAAGGGACCCGGTCCGCCAGTGCATCGAGGTGCGAGGTTTCACGCGTGAGGAATACGTCGAGATCTGCGAGTTCGCGCTGAGCTTCAGCAGCGATGAGCAACAGTGCAAGGTCGAGTCGGAAGTCTGCAGTGTGTTCACTACCCGACCGGCACAAATCGGCGAATCTCTCGCGGCTCTCGGCCGTCATATGTCGCCACCTGTCGGCGGTTGAGGACGGGGGCGTCGAACGGCTTTCTCCGGAACTACTTTGGCTGCGACCATGTCCACCTCAGCGATCTCCACCTGCTCGCCCGTATGCCGCTCAACGACGAGCAGACCGTTGGACCATGTACGTAAGTGCCCCACGACGTCGGTCAGGCTCGCAGAAGGCTCAGCAATGCGGTGCCGGATTGTGACCCGCCGTCCAACATCCTGTTCGGTGATCCGGACGATGAGCAATGCCGCTGGGCGCACCGAAGGCGGCAGTTGTGCGGTGCTTGCGTCATCGTCCTGACCCATTGAGCGGACCCCTCATTCGCACAAACACCGTGTGGACGCGATACTAGATGTGGTCGAGGTACTAACGTATACATGTCGGCCCTGCGGGAGCAGGTTCGGGTCTGGTGGTGTCCGCCATCGGATGTCAGAGTAAGTGGATCTGGAAGGATTCGTACGTGACTTACGTCATCTCTCAGTCATGCGTTGACCTTAAGGACAAGGCCTGCGTCGAGGAATGCCCCGTCGATTGCATCTACGAGGGTGAGCGGATGCTCTACATCCACCCAGACGAGTGCGTCGACTGCGGTGCGTGCGAGCCCGTGTGCCCCGTCGAGTCGATCTTCTACGAAGATGATGTCCCGGAGCAGTTCAAGGACTACACGGCCGCGAATGCTGAATTCTTCGACGAGCTTGGTTCACCCGGTGGTGCCTCGAAGTTGGGCCTGATTGCCCGCGATGCGGCTCTCGTCAGTGCGCTTCCGCCGCAGGCTCACTAGGGCCACTGCAGAAATCGCTGATCTTTGACGCGCCGTTGCCTCGTGGGGTGACGGCGCGTCGCTATTTTGCCAAAAGCTGTTCCCACTCGCTGTGCAGCTGCCGAAGCGATGGTGATCGGCTGCGACCATCTATGTCTGAACGGGATGAATTGTGAGTTTTCTCGCCGAATGCCTGCCGGACTTTCCATGGGATCGACTCGCCCCTTTTGGTGAGATCGCCCGAGGCCATGTCGACGGCGTCGTTGATCTCTCGGTGGGCACGCCCGTCGATCCTGTCCCGGACGTCATCGCGCATGCCCTAGCCAGTGCCGCGAATTTCCCTGGCTACCCCCTTACTGCCGGTACGATCGAACTCCGGGAAGCCATGGTGGCGTGGGCATCGCGGGTGCTCGGTGCGAACCTAACTATCGCTGAGGTGATGCCGACGATCGGTTCCAAGGAACTGGTGGCTCTGCTACCAACTTTGCTCGGCCTCACCGATTCCGACACGGTTGTCATTCCGGAAATCGCCTACCCCACGTACGACGTGGGAGCGCGGGTGACGAATAGTCGGCTTGTACGCGCTGATTCGATCGATGGCTGGTCGGCCGAGCGGCCGTCATTGATCTGGCTCAATTCACCGTCGAACCCGACGGGACACGTGATGTCGATATCGGAGATGAGCGAGATCGTTGCGTGGGCCCGGGCGAACGACTGCATCGTCGCTAGTGACGAGTGCTACTTCTCCCTTGGTTGGACGCAGACGCCGGTCAGCATCCTTGATCCACGGGTCTGTGGTGACACCCGTGAGCGTGTTCTGGCTGTTCAGTCGCTGAGCAAGCGAAGTAATCTCGCTGGCTATCGGGTAGGCATGCTCCTCGGTGACGCCACCATCATCGCCCCGGTGTTGGAGGCGCGTAAGCACCTTGGCCTGATTCCGCCGGGACCCGTTCAGATCGCTGCGATTGCCGCGATGGCCGATGACGCTCATGTAGTTGAACAGCGTGAACGTTATGCGGCTCGTCGGGAGTCACTGGCCCCAGCACTGAGAGCCGCTGGATTCCGTATCGAACTGTCGGATGCGGGCCTTTACCTGTGGTGCACGCGCGATGAATCTGGTTGGGATTCGGTTGCCTGGCTTGCCGAACGCGGAATCTTGGTAGCCCCAGGTGAGTTTTACGGCGAGGCCGGATCCCAGCACGTTCGGGTGGCATTGACGGCCACCGATGAACGGATCGATGCGGCAGTGAGCCGGCTCGCGTAGTAGCTGGCGTGCAGTGAGGTCCAGATCACGTCCGTTCGGCCGAACTCCGGCAGACTCCGCTAGTGTGCGCCGGGTAACGTGCAGATGGTGCTACCGCGCCAGTTATGACCTGTTTATGGAGGTAAGGGATGTCAGACATCACCTTGTCGTTCGATGGTAAGCAGATCCCGCTCGGCCTAGTTTCCGCCACCGATGGGAACGATGGGATCAATATTGCTCCGCTACTCAAAGAGACTGGCGCCGTTACCCTTGACGCTGGTTTTACGAACACCGCATCGTGCAGTTCGGCGATCACGTTCATTGATGGCGACGCGGGCATCCTTCGATACCGCGGCTACCCGATTGAGCAACTGGCCGAGAAGTCGACCTTCCTTGAAACCTCGTATCTGTTGATCTACGGCGCACTTCCGACGGCGGAGCAGTTAGCCACCTTCGGGAATCAGATCAGGATGCACACGATGTTGCACGAAGACCTTCGTCGCTTCTTCGACGGGTTCCCTCGTGATGCCCACCCGATGCCTGTGTTGTCGAGTGCGGTCAGCGCGTTGTCTACCTTCTATCAAGATTCACTCGATCCGTTCGACAGCGAACAGGTTCACATTTCTACGATTCGGCTGCTTGCCAAGATGCCAACGATTGCGGCGTACGCGTTCAAGAAGTCAATCGGCCAACCGCTTCTTTATCCGGACAACTCGTTGACAGCAAATGAGAACTTCCTACGGATGACCTTTGGCGTCCCGGCTGAGGAGTACATCAGCAATCCGGTTCTTGTCCGCGCCCTGGACTTACTCCTGATCTTGCATGCTGATCACGAGCAAAACTGTTCAACATCCACGGTGCGCCTGGTCGGTTCTTCACATGCGAATTTGTTTGCATCAGTATCGGCCGGCATCAACGCATTATTCGGACCGCTGCACGGTGGTGCCAATCAGGCGGTACTGGAAATGTTGGATCAGATCCATCGCTCGGGTGGTGGCGTTAACACCTTCATACGTCAGGTCAAGAACCGCGAAGATGGCGTGAAGCTCATGGGCTTTGGTCATCGCGTGTACAAAAACTATGACCCTCGCGCTGCGATTGTTAAGAAAGCCGCATACGAGGTTTTCGAATCCCTTGGCGTGAACGATCCGCTTCTCGACATCGCCCTTCGCCTTGAGCAGGCGGCGCTCTCCGATGACTACTTCATCGAGCGTCGCCTCTATCCCAATGTAGATTTTTACACTGGACTCATCTACAAGGCGATGGGCTTCCCCACCCGAATGTTTACCGTGCTGTTTGCCCTCGGTCGACTGCCAGGGTGGATCGCTCAATGGCACGAAATGATTGAGGATCCGGAAACCAAGATTGGTCGTCCTCGTCAGGTGTACGTTGGGGCGAAGGAACGCGATTACGTGCCATTGGCTGGCCGTTAGAGCGTACGTTGCACAACTAATCGTTGTGATGCAGGTGGGTGTTGAGCCCACCCCACGATCCACTACGTTGACGAGCCTCGAGGCTGCCAGTCATCGAATTGCGCCAGAACTGAAGGTTCTCCGCACCTGACAGCTCACGGCCTTTAGCCACAGATCCATCTGGCAGCGTGAGCTTTGATCCGGCGGTGATGTAGCAGCCTGCTTCCACTACGCAATCGTTACCAAGTGATATGCCTACCCCCGCGTTAGCGCCAATCAGGCAGCGTTCACCAATGGTGATTACCTCGGCGCCACCACCGGACAGGGTTCCCATGATCGATGCGCCACCGCCGATGTCGGATCCGTTTCCAACCACGACCCCGGCCGAAATTCGGCCCTCAACCATGGAGGCGCCGAGGGTGCCGGCATTGAAGTTAACGAAGCCCTCATGCATCACGGTGGTGCCACTGGCCAGATGCGCCCCAAGGCGGACTCGGTCAGCATCAGCCACACGTACGCCGCTGGGAACGACGTAATCGAGCATCCTGGGGAACTTATCTACGCCATGCACGCTGACGTGATGTCCGCGCACACGCGCGACGATCTGTACGTCGGTGAGCCGGTCGAGTGGGATCGGCCCGAGTGAGGTCCATGCGACATTCGTCAGCAGGCCGAAGACTCCGTCCATCGAGATGGAACGCGGAGCAACGAGTCTGTGCGATAACAGATGAAGTCGCAGCCATGCGTCCGCCGCATCAACTGGGGGAGTGGATAGGTCGGCGATTGAGGTTCGGATGATCGATGTGCTCACCGCCCGAAGTTCGTCGGTGCGAGCGGCCATCGTCTCGCTCAGGCCGGTGACCTCGGGCGGTTGGGTGGCAAGTGCTGGTTGCGGGTACCACACGTCCAGCAATGCGCCGGTGTCGGCGAAGGTGGCTAGTCCGATTCCGGATGCGGGGTGCATGCTCATGGTTACAACCTATCGAGATTCGATTTCTAGGCGCTGCGGACCCGTTCCAACGGCCCATCTTCGTTGGAACGGGTAGCGTTGCACCGTGACATCACATACCCAACTGGACCTTTCGGCCGATCTTCCGGAACTGCTCGCAGCGCTGATCGATATTCCGAGTGAATCGCGAACTGAGTTGGTGATCGCCGATGCCGTTGAGTCCGCTTTACGTGGTGTCGCTCACCTCGAAGTCGTACGTGATGGGCACACGATCGTTGCGCGCACACATCTCGGTCGATCACATCGAGTGGTAATCGGTGGACACCTCGATACCGTTCCGGAAAATCAGAACATGCCCTCGCGACGGGTCAACGTCGATGGTGAGGATCGGATCTACGGGCTTGGCGCCTGCGACATGAAGGGTGGAGTTGCTGTTGCCCTGCACCTTGCCGCACTTGTGTCTGAGCCAGTTCGCGATATCACCTGGGTTTACTACGAGTGTGAAGAGATCGACTCTGAATTCAACGGGCTTCGTCGACTATCCGACGAACGGCCGGAGCTGATCGCAGGGGACTTCGCCGTGCTGATGGAGCCGTCAAATGCCGTTGTGGAGGCGGGCTGCCAAGGCACAATGCGTGTTGACGTGAGCACACAGGGGGTGCGCGCGCACTCAGCCCGCGCGTGGATGGGCGAGAACGCGATTCACAAAGCGGATGAGATCTTGCGTCGGCTCTCTGGGTATGAACCGCGCAGCGTTGAGATCGACGGACTGACGTACCGCGAGGGCCTCAATGCGGTCGGTATCCGTGGTGGTGTTGCGGGCAACGTCATTCCAGATGAGTGCGTTGTGTCCGTCAATTACAGATTTGCTCCGAATCGTTCGGCGGCCGAGGGCGCGGCCCATCTGCGTGAGGTCTTTGCAGGGTTTGACGTTTCGGTAGTGGATGCGGTTGACGGGGCTCTGCCCGGCCTGAGCCACCCGGCTGCCGCGGCTTTCGTGGCTGCTGTTGGTGGCGAACCGAGCCCGAAGTTCGGTTGGACTGATGTTGCCCGCTTCACCTCGTTGGGGGTGCCGGCCGTGAACTTCGGCCCCGGTAATCCGTCGCTGGCCCATCATCGAGATGAATTCACCCCCGTTAAAGACCTTTTTACCGTGCGGGACGCTCTCCACCGCTGGCTAACTACCGACTGACATTGCTAACGTCGCGGTATGGAAATCGTGATCGGCCTGCTGCTGATCGTTCCCGTAGTGCTTGGAATTCGGGCAACGCGCTCAGGTTCGTCATCAGGTGTCGGGTGCTGTGCTCCAAGTGATCCGCGCCAGGATTTACGGATGGCATCTGCGTACTCGATCGATCACGTCGGCGATGAGCCCCCTAGCTAAACAGCGGATTCGGCAAAAAGGTTGCTCATTTGCGTCCGCAACGCATGCGTAACTGATCTGTCACCGGCTAGCGTCAGGGTGTGACGACTTCAGCCAAACCACCTGTCGGTGGGCCGGTAACCAAGCGCGTTAAGGGTCCGGTCACACTTCGCCGAGAACAGATCGAGCACACAACAACCGATCAGCGCCTCCTTGACGAGCGCGGCCCTAGTGACTGGGTTCATACCGATCCGTGGCGGGTGCTGCGCATCCAGGCCGAGTTCGTTGAAGGCTTCGGCGCCTTGGCCAAACTAGGGCGTGGGGTGTGTGTCTTTGGTTCGGCTCGAACACCAGAATCCGATCCTGAATACGTTCGCGCGATGGAGTTAGGCGCGGCTCTTGCCGAGGCCGGGTACGCCACCATCACCGGTGGTGGCCCGGGAATCATGGAGGCTGCCAACCGCGGTGCCTTTGAGGCCGGTGGGGTGTCCGTTGGGCTTGGGATTGAACTCCCACATGAACAAGGACTTAACGAGTATCTCGATATCGCTATCGACTTTCGCTACTTCTTCGCCCGAAAGACGATGTTCGTTAAGTACGCCCAAGCCTTTGTCGTTTTCCCTGGCGGATTTGGCACCCTCGACGAGTTGTTTGAGTCACTGACGTTGGTACAGACGGGCAAGATCACGTGGTTCCCAGTGATTCTCGTCGGCGTTGATTACTGGACCGGCCTCGTGGAATGGCTTAAAGACCAGGTAGTTACGTCGGGGAAGATTTCGCAAGACGACTTTAATCTGATCCACCTCACAGACGACGTAAACGAAATCGTGACGATCATCGGTGATGCTCATCGCGCTCGCGATGAGGGCCAGGACTGGCACGACTGGTATCCGCCAAGGAAGTTCTGATGCCAACGGTTGCTGTGTTCTGTGCATCGAGTGAGGCCATCGATGAGCGCTACAGCGTTCTGGCTGCTGAGGTTGGATTCGCCCTCGCACATCGCGGCTGGGCGCTCGTCAGTGGTGGTGGAGCGATTAGCTGTATGGGTGCGGTTGCGCGGGCGGCCAGAGCTGGTGGCGCACACACGATCGGTGTGATTCCACAGGCACTTGTTGATCTCGAGGTTGCAGATCACGGGGCCGACGAGTTGACCGTCACCGCCGATATGCGTGAGCGCAAAGCAGAAATGGACCGGCGAGCTGATGCGTTTTTGACTCTTCCCGGCGGATTGGGCACGTTAGAAGAGTTGCTCGAAATCTGGGCCTCGCGATCTTTACAGATGCACAACAAGCCCATCGTGATCCTTGATCCATGGGGTGATTTCAAGGGTTTACGGGAGTTGTTCGCCACCCTCACCCGTGGTGGGTTCTTGCGTGAGAACGTCGAATCATTGCCCATCTGGACTGCATCAACCGACGAGGCGATGATCGCGATCGAACAGGCGTGGGCCGGTGAACCGTTGAGCTCGCAGTTGCAGCCAACGGCAGCGGAATTCCTCGAAGCTGAGTTATAGACCCAGTTCGGAGTTAAACCGAATCGAGTTGGTGATCTACGTCGGCCAGTGGTTCAGGCCAGTCCCCGACGAGCAACCTTCGGCGGTATCGTCCCGTTTATTGCTGCCACCATGTCCAACGTTTGCCGCGTGCTCGCAACGTCATGAACGCGATAGATGCGAGCCCCAAGCCAAGCCGAGATCGCGGTTGTTGCCA
>JBAXUN010000189.1:0-2189 GCA_037129655.1 Actinomycetes bacterium | reverse complement strand
TCCTCCGGGCCTCTATGAGTCACTCATCACCGAGGGACTCGAACGCCGTCTCTCCGCGCTCGACGACCGGCTGCTCGAACGAGTAGCGATACATCGCGCCGAAGCGCCGTCGCGCTTCGCGCTTCACCTTGGTCGATTGATCGAAAACGTCATTGCGGCGGTGCCGGATGCGGATCGAGTTGAGGTCGGCATGGTTGTCGCGAGGGATCTCATCGCCCAACTCGATCGCTTGATCGAGAGCGCAGATCTTGACCTTGAGCAACTGGTCGAACCGGGCCAGGTGCTTCGCTCAATAACGACACTTCGTCCCGACGGATCACCGAAGCCGATCGATAGTCCACTTATTCCATTGCTCGATACCACGCTCCTCACAAATGCCCCGGGCGAGCCCAGAGTCGGTCATCAAGTCGTTGCAGAGATTGGCTCCGCCGGCAGTATTGATGTGCTGATGGCCTTCATCCGCACGAGTGGGATCAACCCTCTGCGTGAGGCGCTGAAGCGACATTGCGATGCTGGCGGAGCACTCCGCGTTCTCACCACGACCTATACCGGATCGACCCAGCGGGAGGCGTTAGATCGCCTCACGGATCTCGGTGCTGAGGTCCGAATTTCGTACGACGTATCGTCGACGCGGCTCCACGCGAAGGCGTGGCTGTTCCGACGGGCATCAGGATTCTCGACGGCCTATATCGGTTCGTCGAACCTCACCTACTCGGCCCAGGTTTCGGGGCTTGAGTGGAACGTGCGCGTTTCGGGCGCGCGCAACCCTGATGTCATCGACAAGGTGCGTGCGGTGTTCGACACGTATTGGGAGAATCCAGATTTTCGGGCATACAACCCGGACGAGTTCGATCAGATGACTGAGAGGAAGCACTCGGGTCCCACCATCTATTTGAGTCCGGTTGAGATCACGCCATTGCCATTTCAGCAACGACTGCTTGAGCAGCTTGCGCTGTCGCGATCGCAGGGCCACCATCGAAACTTGATCGCATCGGCAACGGGTACGGGTAAGACGGTGATGGCGGCACTCGACTACGTGCGCCTTCAGTCGAGCATGCCCCGCTGTCGCTTGCTCTTTGTTGCCCATCGCCAGGAGATCCTCGATCAGAGTCAGGCGACTTTTCGTCATGCGCTCCGCGACCCCAGTTTCGGCGAGCAGTGGATTGGCGGACGCCGACCTACCCACTTCGAGCACGTGTTTGCGTCGGTTCAGAGTCTGCACCGGATGGATCTCGACAACCTTCCCAGCGATCACTTCGATGTGGTCATCGTTGACGAGTTCCACCACGCCGCAGCGCAGTCGTATGACCGACTGCTGCAGCACTTGCGTCCGGTGGAGCTGCTTGGTCTGACTGCCACCCCCGAGCGGTCCGACGGCTTGCCGGTGTTGCACTGGTTTGATGATCGCATCGCCGCTGAATTGCGGTTGTGGGATGCAATCGACCAGCACTATCTGACGCCGTTTACGTACTACGGAATTCACGACGGGCTAGACCTTCGCGAGGTGCCGTGGCATCGTGGCAGGGGTTACGACGCCGACGGTTTGACTGCCTTGTACACAGCGTCAGATGTATGGGCTCGGCAAGTGGTGAAGGAGTTCATCGACCGAGTCGACGACATCGGCACGGCAAAGGCGTTGGGCTTTTGCGTGAATGTTGAGCATGCGCGGTTTATGTCACGGATCTTCAACGACGCTGGGATCAGCGCGGCGGCGGTCTGGGCCGACACCTCCGATGGTGAACGAGCGAAGGCATTGACGGATCTGGCCCAAGGTCGGCTGCGGGTGCTGTTCTCGGTTGACTTGTTCAACGAAGGCGTGGACGTGCCGACTGTTGACACGCTGCTGATGCTGCGCCCGACAGATAGTCCGACGTTGTTTCTGCAACAACTCGGCCGCGGATTGCGGCGGTCAGAAGGCAAGACGGTGTGCACCGTGCTCGACTTTGTGGGCACGCACCGGAAGGAGTTCAGGTTCGATCGCCGCATGCGCGCCCTACTCGGCGGCACGCGAAAGGACGTTGCCGAACAGATCAAGGCTCGCTTTCCGTATCTGCCAGCGGGCTGTCATATGGAACTCGATGAGAAGTCGGCAGCAATCGTGTTGGAGAGCATTAAGTCTTCGATTCCGTCTGGGTGGTCGCAGAAGGTGGAGGAGCTTCGGGCGCTCGTGGTCGCTGGTCATGCACCGA
>JBAXUN010000188.1:0-2215 GCA_037129655.1 Actinomycetes bacterium | reverse complement strand
CCATGGCAATTTGATTCTGGCAAGCAGTGACTGACGAATCGGGGAGGCTGCCTCCGGGCTGACTAGGGGGACACGGTACCGGCTGCAACCCGATGTTGATGGCCATGGCAATTTGATTCTGGCAAGCAGTGACTGACGAATCGGGGAGGCTGCCTCCGGGCTGACTAGGGGGACACGGTACCGGCTGCAACCCGATGTTGATGGCCATGGCAATTTGATTCTGGCAAGCAGTGACTGACGAATCGGGGAGGCTGCCTCCGGGCTGACTAGGGGGACACACTATCTGGGGTAAACCGACGGCAGCGGCCATAGCACTTTGATTCTGGCAAGCAATGACTGACGAATCGGGGGGGCTGCTTGCGCTCGTGCTGGTTGCGGTTGAGCTGCCGCTGCTTTGTGTGGTGTCGGTTGAGCTGCTGCTACTTCCGGTGGTGTCGGATGGGCCGGGTCCACCAGCACTGGCATTGCTCGTTGTCGGTGGGGTGGTGTTGCACGGTGGCGGGTTGTACCCACCCCGTTGAAAGCACTGGGCCACGACCGTACCGGTGGGCGGGATAGAACTGAGAATGCCGAAAGAAATCACCGACGCGGCGATCGACAGAACCACACCACACCGGGACCACGCCCGTTTACGCATCGATGGACTTGTCATCGCGGGGCGTTTACGGGAATGGTCGTCGCCATTTGAGCATCTAGCTTTCTGCCCGGAACGGATTCCCGAAGCGAGCCGGCTAAAGACAATCCCATGAGACCCTTGTCTTTAGCGCATTCCGGGCTGGCGTATCTCAAGTTTCCAGCAAAACTCCAGCGTTGGTGTAGCCAATCGCCCGAAATCGCCTTCAGATTCGAAAATCTGGGGAAGCCAGCTACTGCCGCGCCATATTCGTGAACCTCGACAGGTGCAGTTGATGCGCCACCGTCACCGTCTTCGTCGGACCGTTGCGGTGCTTGGCCAGAATCAGATCGGCCTCGCCGCCACGCGGATCGTCACGCTCGAACGCATCAGGGCGGTGCAGCAGGATGACCATGTCGGCGTCCTGCTCGATCGCGCCCGACTCGCGCAGGTCCGAGAGCATCGGCTTCTTGTCGGTGCGCTGCTCCGGCCCGCGGTTCAGCTGGCTCATCGCCACCACCGGGACCTCAAGCTCCTTCGCCAATAGCTTGAGCTGACGGGAGAATTCGGACACTTCCTGCTGGCGTGACTCGACCTTCTTGCCGGACGTCATCAGCTGCAGGTAGTCGATCACGATCAGCTTCAAATCCGCCTTCTGCTTCAGCCGGCGTGCCTTGGCGCGGATCTCCATCATCGTCAGGTTCGGTGAGTCATCAATGTAGAGCGGCGCCTCGCTGATCTCACTCATCCTCCGCGCCAGCCGGGTCCAGTCGTCATCGCTCATCCGGCCAGAACGCATATCGGCGAGTTTGATTTTCGCCTCCGCCGACAGCAGGCGCATCACGATCTCGGACTTACTCATCTCGAGCGAGAACACCACGCTAGCCATCCGGTTCTTGATGGAGCAGGAGCGCAAAAAATCGAGACCGAGCGTGGAGTTGTGGGTGGGAATCATCGCATGGCTGGCTAGATATAGGTGGTCGACGTTGTCCACCTCGACGCAACGCACCGGGACGCTGGCAATCGGCCGCACGTCAACGATCCCGAATTCGCGCGACGCGATTCCGTTCGCGCCAACAAGTTGGCGCGCGCCGACTGCCGAGACGACGTCGGCGTCAACCTCGAGCATTACCGTAATGACGATGCCGCGCCGAGTGGGCCATTGATGCTCGGCATCCGCCACGATCACGGTGCCGTCGGAGAACTCGACCTCAAAGCACGGCCGGCCCAGCATCACATCGGTGGCCGCGACGACGCGGGTCGGCTTACCGTCGGCACCGATCAAATAGTCGCCGACGGAAACGTCGCCCATGGTGGTCCACCCGGTCGGTGTTGGCAGGGGCGTATCCAGCTTGAGGGCTTTCCCCATTCCGGGCCTCGCCGCGATCACGATCATCTGTCCCGGGTGCAGGCCGTTGGTCACGTCATCGAGTTCGGTGAAGCCGGTCGGCACGCCGCGGGAGATTCCGCCTTGCGAGGCGATCGCGTCGATCTCGTCCATCGTCGGCTGCAGCAGTGTCTCCAACACGACGAAGTCTTCGGTGGTCCGCCGTTCGGTGACGTCGTAGATCTCGGCCTGGGCGCGGTCGACGATCTCGTTGA
>JBAXUN010000187.1:0-2225 GCA_037129655.1 Actinomycetes bacterium | reverse complement strand
TCACCCTCGGTGGCGTTCTCGAGCCCAGCCATCACCGCTTCAACGTCATCCCACGCCGCCATCTTTGAAGATTATCGACGTTTCATAAAATTGATGGAACGTTTTGGCGTCTCAATAACGATTAGTAGGTGAGGCTAGTCGTCGAGGAGGTGGCAATGAGCGTGGACGTGCGGTCGGCATCAGGACCGACGCCGGACGAAGAGGGCTTTCGTCAGTGGCTGTCTGTTCGTGGTACGCAACTGCGACGCAAGGCTTACCTGATGTCAGGTGACTGGCATGCCGCGGACGATATCTGCCAGGACGTGTTCGTCCAGCTCTATTCAAAGTGGGCGAAGGTCGTTAAAGGTGGCAATGTCGACGGCTACGCAAACCGCGTGCTCGTCGGCTGCTACGTCGACACGACGCGACGTCCGTGGCGACGTGAGCGCGTTACTGACACGCCTCCCGAGTTTGCCGATCCGTCCGCGGATGACGCGATCAACCGGGTCGACGGCGCGGATGAATCATTACAGCGGGCTTTGGCGTCGCTGCCTGCGAATCAACGAGCCGTCGTGGTTCTGCGATTTACCGACGACCTCACAGTTGACGAGATCGCACATGAACTTGGTATCCCGGCGGGCACGGTCAAGAGCCGGCTGTCACGCGGGATCGAATCATTGCGAACCGCATTAACGATCGAGGCGGCTGACGTTGCGGCCGGGTCGTCGACCGTGCAGACCATGCACACCACCACGGAAATCTTGGATACGACAACGCGCGGAGTGGAGTCATTGTCATGACGACAGAACTTGAACACCTCTTTGACGCCGCGGGCCGTCAAACACCTACCTCAGATGGTTGGAACGCCGACGATGTGATTGCGCGCGGCGGTCGCCGTCGCAACACCCGTCGCGCGCTAACGGCCGTGGGAGCGCTCGTGACGGCCACCGCGCTCGTTCTGGGAGCAACAACGTTCGTCCCAAAGGGGAATGTGGACGTGGCTCCCGTCGACGGCGGGCGTACGACAACGTTGCATTACGTGCTTGACGGGCTGGACATTACGACCACTGGGCCAGCTGTTCTGCACCTGCGTGACAGCTACCCGATCACCGCCACCTTCAGAAATACAACCACGTCCGACTGGGTGGGCTCGGTCGGAGTTTCCATCCATCATCCGAAAGGCGACCAGGTCGCCATTCAGTTCGATGAAGCGAGAATCGATGAAAGGCCAATTGGTAACACGTCGTCTCTGGTAACCGTGGATTCGGAGGCCTACTCGTTCTGGGTCGGCCACGTGCTACAAGGTGGTGAGCCGGTCTCAATACGTGCAGGAAAGACTGTCACGTTAACCGCGAATGTGAAAAGGTCGAATCTGATGAAGGCGTTCCCGCCTTCCATTGGCTGGATGCCCGCCATTCACGAAGGTACGGACAATTACAAGCATGTCGGGTCTCCGGGTGACGGCGCCGTGTATGCCCCGGTTGCGAGCAACTCGCCCGTCACCGCCGATCCCATCCAAGGTGATCCCAGTTGTTCGTCCCTCAGTTCTCCGATGCAAAAGCTCGTCTCATCGCAGCCAAGGCTTTCTTCGGCAATTGTCACGACAAGCAACTCTCCATTGCAGCCGAAATGGGTGCTCGGTGGGCCAGAGGAGGGCCAGGTGGGTTGGGGCTTCGGCATCATCTCCGACCTGTCGTCGTATGTGGTGGATGCCGAACTTGTTATGCAAAGCATTCAAGCTGCTGGGGGGCCAGCGCTAGATGGCATCGACTCGAAGGCGTGGGTGAGTCCCTTGAAAACGGCTTCGACGATCGGCATGAAGCCAGGGCACACCTACGTTGCGTTCAATGGTTCGAGATACGACAACATTGAATTCCGCGCGGTGTGTTCGCCTGATTCGACGAAGCGAGTGTCCGGCACATTTCAAGGTGGCGAAACACCTCAAAACGGGTTCCTTGATTGCGCCGTCGAGCCAGAGCCAGGTCTTCTATACAGCTACGCGGCGTTCTACTGCCCCTCTGGCACCCTGGCCAAGAAATTTGGTAAGGAATCACCCTTGTAGTCCGAGCCTGCTAGCCATTGGTGTTGTGAGCATGTTTCGACACGGGCTTGGGTGCCATGTGTCACTGTTGTTGCGTGACCTTTGAAGCCGAATCGGACGCGGTAGAAGGTACTCGTGTGGCAATCGATCACGTCCTAATTGTGAGCCGGGATCTTGTGGCGACAGCCGCCGCGTTGTTTGAGCG
>JBAXUN010000186.1:0-2252 GCA_037129655.1 Actinomycetes bacterium | reverse complement strand
TCCGTCATTCCGCCGTCACCGGTGGTGGTTGACGTGCCAACAGCTGTTGCGGCTCGGCCGAGTGAATCCTTGGCAGCCGCGGACAACGAACCGAAACTCATACCGGCGATCGTGATCGGGATATCAAGTTCGAGAGGCTTGGTGGCAAACCTGTTGCCGAGCACTGTCTTGGTCTCGCAACGTTCGCGATAACCTTCGAGCGGATAGCGTGACATCGACGCGGTGATGAAACTCAGGTCATCGAAACTCGGCACCTGCCGTTTAGCACCCCAGCCTCGGATCTCGTAGCGGCCGGTTCGCGACATCGCCTGGATCTGCGAAATGACCTGGTCCGGGTAGGTGGCGCTCTCACGCAATGCGGAGGTGGCGACGGGATCGAGGTCCATCAATACCTCTGATTCTTCAACGCATCGAAGTTGTACAACTGCTTCGCCGAGACGACTTTGGTGACGTTCCCCGCGTTGATGTGATCGAAGCCAGCGGCTGTGCACATTTGACGAATCCTCGTAACATCCGCTTCGGTGAGATCTTCCGTGCGGGCATCGGCGCCGAGTGAGCGAATCGTGCCGCCCACATAGATCACGGCCTCATACAGCGAATCACCGAGCGAATCTCCGGCGTCACCGCCCACCAGCACGGTTCCGGCCTGCGCCATGAACGCGCTCATATGACCCACATTGCCCGCTACGGCAAGGTTTCCGCCCTTGAGTGAAATAGCGGCCCGCGACGATGCATCGCCCTCAATGATGACGAGACCGCCGTGGGCGGTGGCCGCGGTTGATTCACTGGCGTTGCCGCGAACTCGCACGACGCCGCTCATCAGGTTCTCCCCTACTCCCCAGCCGACACTGCCGTTGATGGTGAAGTCAGGTCCGTCGCACAGGCCAGCCGCGTAGTAGCCGGTGTTGCCATCGATGGTGATCTGGATCTTGTTGGTGAGGCCGACACCGAGGTTGTGTGCACCGCGAACTTCGCTCAGGGTGACGTGCGCGCCGTCGGGAAGCGCGCGCAGTGCACGGTTGACGGCCGTGACACCCAATGCACGGGCGTCCAAAGTTGTCGGTGTGTCGGTCTGTGCACTCATCGGGTCACACAGCCCATGTGTGGATCTCCTCGGGTTGAGGTTCGAACACCCGGGCGTCGTCGATCCCGGGCAGGCCGGCTAGTGCGTGGTATTCACTGGCAACGGCGACGTAAGCGTCGGTTTCGGCGATCACCATCGGCTTGCACGCGAATGCGTCACGCACGACCGAGAAGGATCGCTCCGCAGTCACGACGAGGGTGAAAAATCCGTCGAACTCCTTCAGCACATGCCGCATCGCCTCTTCGAGATCGTCACCTAGTTCCATCCGGTGGCCGATGAACTGAGCGGCTACTTCGGTGTCGTTATCGGTAAGGCACTCGACACCGGCATCGAACAGTTGACGACGGATGCTGGCATGGTTGGAAAATGATCCGTTATGCACTAGCGCGAGATCGTTACGTGGGCTGAACGGATGCGCACCATCGGTCGTGACGGCGGACTCGGTGGCCATTCGGGTGTGACCCAGTGCTATGTACCCGGTCATCGAAGCAACGCCGTAGTGCTCGCAGATCTCGCGGGGCAGTCCGACATCTTTGATCAGCTTCATCGCATGACCGACGCCTACGACAGTGATCTGCTCCGCTGCCGCCTGCTTGAGACCCTCAAGCACAGCGGCCTCGCCGGCCGCGGTGACCAAAAATGCGATGTTATCGATTATTTCGATGTCCGATGACACACCACTTGACGCGTCGACTGCGGACTGAACAGCCTTCCAGTTGGTGCTGTCGCCGTCACCGCGCAGGGACCAGCGGAGCGATCCCTTCGGCACACCGCGGTCGTAGATCGCCATACCGGACGAATCCGGCCCGCGGGTCGTCATCTCCTCCAGCATTGCGGAGAAGTGCAGGCCCAGGTGGCCCTCTAAGGCATGATCACGAACCAGCAGGCCCACGATTCCACACATCTGCCGTTACTCCAGTCAATTTTAGGGTTGCATCAGGGTATACAGCGGCATAGTAACAATCAACCCCTTGATTCAGTACTTGGCTTGGGGTTTCGTGAATTCGCCATCTGTTGCCTCAGGGTGGACAGTACGCTCCAGGATAGGTAGCCGCCACCCCAAGGGAGCACTTCGTGTCAAACAATCGCCAGGAACTGCGGGCCCGCGCCGAGGCCGACGGTATCGAGTTCTTCCTCGCCATGTTCGTCGATATGCACGGCAAACCGT
>JBAXUN010000185.1:0-2308 GCA_037129655.1 Actinomycetes bacterium | reverse complement strand
ATTGAATACCGCGGTTGCTGCAGGCCAACGAACCCTACGAACGGAGACGTTCCACGCTGAGAGCCACGAATCGGTTCACAAACCTCGACGGCCCAGAATGTGTATCCGTGCAGTTTATGATGCTCGGTCAGACGGTCGACAAATGCATCCGATTCGGATGCGGAAAGTGTGCTTGGAAGGTACTTCGTAACCCTGCAATCAGCATTCATCTTCGCGAATGGCTCCCGATCAGAGTCTCGCCAGGCGCGCAAAAACAAATGTGGAGTTTGTATTTCTTGCTCGATGACTTGCTTCACACAAACCTATTCCCCCGAAAGTTGCCGACCACGAATCTTCTCAGTCGGCTTCTCTCATGATCAACCCTCCGAACGGTTGATCCACGTGAGCACACTTCGATCGGTCAGACCTGCAACCTGATCGACAACAACCCGCAACCGACTCGTGTCATCGGGTGCATCAACGTAAAGATCACGAAACACGGGATCAAGATCTCTTGTCGAATCAATCAACAGGGAATCAACCAAATCTTGAATGATTTCGCGTTGTTTAAGGTAAATGGGTTCGGCGCCCGCACGTTGCATTACCCACAAATTTGCAATGGCCTTCAGCACAGCCACCTCCATCCGCTGCTCGCGCGGCACAATCAGGCTGGCCGAGTAGCGGGTTAGCCGGCCGGAGCCGTACTCCGCTCGGGTCGCTTCATCGGCCGCCGTGCAGAGCCGACCGATCAGCTGAGAGGTCATGTCCTTCAGCGCGGCGAGATCGCGCAGCGTTCTGTCGTAGCCCACGGGCCACCAGGGCAGGGCAACGAGCCGATCGAGAGCGGCCGACAACTCCCCCGCCTCGGCGTCGGCGGCGTACCAGCTCGCTACATCCAGTAAGCCCTCAGGATCGTGCGCCCGTCCAGCCCCCGGGAGGGCTCGCACGTCGAGGTGCCCGCTGACGATCGCATCTTCAAGATCGTGGACGGAGTAGGCCACATCGTCCGCCCAATCCATCACTTGGGCTTCAAAACAGGTTTGATCGGCGGGCGCTCCCTCGCGCAGCCAAGTGAAAACGTCGAGATCATCCTGGTAAACCCCGAACTTGCGGGTGCCATCACGCCGTGGCCACGGATACTTCGTCGACGCATCGAGCACCGCTCGGGTGAGATTGAGACCGGCCGGCTGATCTGGGCGCGGAGTACCGTCGCGTCCGAACGTTTTTGCTTCAAGGCGAGTCAGCAGACGTAGCGATTGCGCATTGCCCTCGAAGCCGCCGATATCTGCCGCAATCTCGTTGAGGGCGTCTTCCCCGTTGTGACCGAAGGGCGGGTGACCGAGATCGTGGGACAGGCACGCAGCCTCTACAAGATCGGGGTCGCAGCCAAACGACGCCCCGAGCTCACGGCCGATCTGCGCACACTCAAGCGAGTGCGTAAGCCGCGTGCGCAGAAAGTCGTCTTCACCAGCGATCACTTGGGTCTTAGCCGCGAGCCGTCGCAGACCTGCCGAGTGCAGAACGCGTGCGCGATCGCGAGCAAATGATGAGCGTCCCGGCCGCTTACCGTCCTCGGGGATCCAGCGTTCCTGATCGGCATCGGAGTAAGCATTCGAAGAAGCCTCGCCATCAGCAATCGTCATGAAGCCGTCACAATCTGCGAAACATCGCGTCGCTCGACAAGCCAAAAGTAGAGCAGACCGCCAGTCTCGCGCACCACGTAGTCGAAGGTGACTGCAGAGCCGTCCCCAGTCTGTGTTGGCGAACCATGCGCATCAATCCCAACTGCTCGCGCCATCGCCAGTGAACGCGCCATATGAGCCGGATCGGAGACGATCGTGGCCGACGTCCATCCCTTGGCCTGCATCACGTGCGCCGCTGCCTGCAGACTCGACAAGGTGTCACGACCAGCCGGCACTGCCGTTACATGACGTCGTGGGATGCCCTGCTTCACGAGCCAATCTTTGCCCGCCTGAGCCTCGGTAGTTTTGTCACCCGATTTCTTACCGCCGACGGTCGTGATGTGCGGAGTGACCTGCTCGTTGTAGATATTGGCAGCCTGGCTGAGTCGCGCTTCCAATACAGGGCTTGGTTTACCCCAGAATTGCGCGGCACCAAGCACAATGCTCGTGTCCGTCACGGTGCGATCGTCGTTACGAGCAGCGGCCAGCACGCTGATCAACGCGGCTGCCGGCACGGCGATCAGCGCAAACAGCAGGATGCCAACCAACCAGCCAAAGAGGCGGCGCACCGGATGCCGGCGCTTAGGTTCGTCTTCCACTCCTACATCCTCGCTGATCGCACCCACAGTCAGCGAGTCAGACCCAGC
>JBAXUN010000184.1:0-2403 GCA_037129655.1 Actinomycetes bacterium | reverse complement strand
GGAGCCGCGGCCTTCGCCGGCGCCGCAGCCTTCTTGGCGGGAGCCGCAGCCTTCGCGGGAGCGACCTTCTTCGCAGGGGCTACAGCAACAGACTTCTTCGATGCCACGAAGGGAACCTCTCGAGAATAGGTCAACACCGTCGGCACGTAGACGTGCGAGGTGAGGCGGCGCGCAAGACCCGCCGAGAGCCATTCTCACACGGCTACCGCTAAAGCGCGAAAGCGGGGGTCGGCGAGTCGTCGGCCAAGATCGCCACCAGGGCCGTTGACAGATCAAAACTGTCCGAAGGACGTTCAAGATCGATGAGCTACAGAGACTGACAGCGGCGCCAGAACGACAGCAGCCTATGCAGAGGAACCACTTCGCAACAATTTGGCTTCTTGCTTGAATCGGCGTACCGCAGCCAACGATTGGATATCCACGACGTCAGCCACCGAACGCTTACTGCCCGCCTCACCATACGGATGTGAAGCTTCACGCCATCCCCGAGGTCGAACGTCGAACTGCTTACCTAGAAGTGCGACCAAGATCTTGGACTTTTGCTCGCCGTATCCCGGAATCGCGACGATCCGCTCGTACAGCGCGTCCCCTGAAGGAACAGAGCGCCAGATCGCTTCCGTGTCCCCTGCATACTCAGCCACAACATACTGGGCCAAAGCTTGAATTCGTCCGGCCATCGCAGACGGAAATCGATGTACTGCCGGGGGCCGCGAGACCAAAGACGCGAACGCGAGTGGCTCATACTGGGCTATCGCCACAAGTGGCAGTCGAGTAAGCGAATCGAGTCGTTGCGCCAGTTTCCACGGACCGAGAAATGCTCTCTCCATTGGCATTTGCTGGTCGAGCAGCATTCCAGTGACCAGGGCGAAGGGATCTCGACCAAGTAGAGCGTCGCCCTGCGCATCGAAGCACAATGTGATGTGCCGCTGCACGGCTGAATCATTTACGGACACGCGTTTACCGTAATGCCGAACAACCCTTCGCGCGATCGTATGAGCAGAAGATCACAACAACCGGCGGCGGTCCGATCAAAACGAGTAACGATCAATCAGCTTTCACAGCGAGCACCGGGCAAGGCGCTTCGAGAAGCACACTCTGCGCGTTGCTACCCAAAATTAGTTTCCCAACCGGGCTACGTCGGCGAAGGCCAATGACGATCAGATCGGCATCCTCCTCGCCGGCGACCGCGATCAAGTCGGATGCCGGGTCGGCATCGCGAACGAGTTGACGGATCTTCACCTCGACACCTTCATCACGTGCACGTTGCGCGAGTCCTTCAACTTCAGATTCCAATGCGAGTACGGCATCACGATCGAGACTCGAACCGCCCCGCTGGGAGTTGACGATCACCAGAACTGCCCCACGATGCTTCGCTTCGAGGATCGCCCGATCACCCGCCGCGGCACCCTCCGGTGTATCGATGTAACCGACAACAATCGGACTTCCAAGCCCAGCCATGATGACCTCCCCAATCAACTCTCATGATCACGCTACTCGGAACGAGGCACAACCGCGCCGTTTCAAGTGAAATGTGTGCGCGTAGTGATCGCGACAGGGCCGTCACATGCAACAGCCGAAGTCCTGGTCAGTGAGCACAGAGTGAGCGGGAACTACCTCAACCATCAGTCCAGCACGTTGACTCAGATCCGCTCCCGGTACGGGATACGGTCCGAGCCCTTCAACCGAATACTGTGCACTCCAACGACTAGTAGCCGTGACATGCACCTGCCCGGCGTGAACATAGGTATGACTCACCGTCATCCTCGGATACCGGCCGCCTGGATCACGAGTGGCCAGATATCCACCGTCCCCCCACGACCACGCCCAGCGCGGCTGCGCATCCAGTCGTACGTCTAACCCCAAGACGCTTAGGTTTGCCTGACGCAGGCCGACCTGGGTTTGACCTGATGAAAACACGACCGGCAACCCAGTTAATGCACCTGAAGATGGCTGAAATGACGGCCTCAGCGGTGGCAGGGCTGCAAGGCTCATGTCGTGGACGACCTGTTCGACTACGTTGCGAGACACCGGTGGGGTTCCCCCAACACATGCATACCCAACAAGCACCCACGGACCTACCGCGTGCTTGAGCCAAACTCGAACACGAATCAATCCGCTCGGACAACCCACATGGCTAGCGGGGCAACTACCGGTGTCGAACTGAAGCGATGTGCAGGCTGTTGTCATTCGCCAACTGCAGTCGACGCAGTCAGCGGCCTGACGTCTACCAGTTGAATCACCACGCCAGTGCCGAGCCGGAATCAAGACACCACCTCGACCGATGTAGACGTCGCTGCCGTCATCACCCTGAACGCCCGTGCTCGGAGACGGTGCGGGCGAAGGCGCTGCCAATGCGGGGGCGAGGAAATCGCGTGCGGCCGTGGCGTTGACGACTGGTGACAG
>JBAXUN010000183.1:0-2418 GCA_037129655.1 Actinomycetes bacterium | reverse complement strand
ATCAAAGCCGAGCAATAGAGCAAGGCTCAGATGTCGTAGTAGAGCTCGAACTCGTCGTGCGTGGATCTCGCGTGCTCACAAAGTGGCCGTATGCCGTCTGACCTGGGGTTATGTGTTGGCAGGTGTTGGCAGACGTTGGACCCTTGTGAACTTCTTGGGGACTTTTTGGGGACTAAACGACAGTTCAGGATGGGTCTGATACTGACTGACGAGTCAGGAGCGACGAACGCACCGCCGCCGGTAGCTCACCCGCACGACAGAGCGACGACCCCGCTCGAGCAGCCGTAGCCACTCGGTCCCATCCCTGGGTGCGAGGCCGTCGCCAGACCAGGGTGCGCCCGTGGTTGTCGACGTCGCGCGGTGTCGTCACCCGAACACACGACGTCGGGGCGGTGTCGCGCTAAAGGGTACGGATGATTTCTGGGGATACGGAAGATCGAAAAGGTACCCTTTCCCACTTGTGCTTATCAGCTGTGGATTGTGCCAAAAAAACTTTTGACACTATCCAGCATGTGGGACAGTCGTGCCGATTGTTTTTTCCACTCGAAGGGTTGGCGCCGACCGCGGAGTCGGCCGTTTTCCCTCCCTGACGCCAGGCGAACATTGCGCGCCAATCGATCGGTAACCAAATGGGAGACATGGTTCCCACGCCGATCGACGTCTACGCCACCAAGGCATGGCCACCTCAAGAACTCTGGAGCTTTCCTTCCCATTCCCTACCTGTTCCTTCCCCGTCCCTTTCCTGATAGTGGCTCTTTTCTTATGCCCAACAGGGATTAACCGAGCGGCATGAACAGCCGGTGTAGTGCAACGATCATGACTGCGGGATCGTGAGCATATGCGCACAAAGACCCTTGCAGCCCACGACGGTGAAAGGGCTAAGTAACGGATGTCGCAGTAGCAATTCCTTACATTCTTAATCACCGGCTTTGACGTTCGGGTATCACTATGCCCACGGATGTGGGACCGTCCGCCTATGCACCCAGCGGGTAAGGTTCGAATTGTCGCTGTGATGGCGTCTCTGGCTGGGCTGCTGGGGTCGCTGTTCCGCCACAAGCGGCGAACGATTGGTCTGCGACAAAACCATGGCCGCAATGACTTAGCGAGAATCTCGCAGGCCGAGCTAGAAGCAGGAGCCTCTACTCTCAGCAGGCCGTTACCCGCGGAGAGGGTCACGGCAGGTTGGCGACGAGTGGGAAGCGCGCTGGCTGTCGCTGCGTTGGTTCTTACCGGGTCTTTCATGAGCACTGCTCCGGTTTGGGCCGTAACACCGGCGCCCGGGGCTTCGGTCAATATCACGGGCGCGTGGTTGCCGACTTGGGTTGCAGTTTCGCCAGATGGCGCGTACGCCTATGTCACTGACTGGTCTGGCGTGCTACACAAGGTTGATACATCGACGGATTCGATAGTTAGCACGCTCGGCGGCTTCTACAGTCCGGAAGAAGTAGTCGTCTCTCATGACGGTCGCTACGCATACGTCACCAACCGCGACGCACACACGATTTCGCAGGTCGACCTGACTTCGTTCTCCGTCAGCCGTACATACTCCGGTATGAACGCGGCCGTCGGAATCACGATTTCGCAAGATGACCAGACTCTGTACGCCACGTTCGTTGGTGGTTGGGGTGCGACCGATGGAAGTTTGGTGGCCGTTGACGTTGCGTCCGGCGGTATAACGACGCTGGTGTCAGGACTCAACATTCCACGAGGCGTTTCGCTTATTCCGAGTACCAGCGACATCATGGTTGCGGAAGCGGGTGGATCCCTGCGCCGCGTCAACGTGTCCACGGGGGAACAGATCGCCATAATCGCTGGCGCCGGGTACAGCGATATCGCAGTCGATCACGCGGGCCGCTATGCCTATGGGACTAAAGGCTCATCTGTCGTCAAGGTTGAGTTAGTTACCAACGTCGTGGTGAATGAGTTCACGGGGTTTGGCAACCCCTGGGGCGTAACGCTTACTCCATCTGACCAGTACCTCCTGGTGGCCAATCATGGAGGGCTGCAACAGGTCGATGCTGCAACGGGAGTGATCGTGGCCCGTGATCTAGGAGGGTCTGAGTTGCGCGTAGCTGCTCCGGCTCCTGATGGGCTGTCAGCGTACGGTGTTGGCGGTTATCCCGGTGGCGCTGTGAATCACCTGGGCCTAGTGGTTAGGAGTGCGACGTCATCGGTGATCGGTGCCCAAGAGATTCTTGGGACTGGCTTGGGTGTCGCTTCGGCCGTCGCGATCGCTCCCAACGGGGATCAATGGGTGGCGGACTACTCGGCAAGCACGATCCAGGTTTTCAGAGGTGGGTCGGTCGTCCAAACGATCAGTGGGCCCGATCTTGTTCGCCCTCATGGCATCGTGTTCGGACGCGACGGGACGGCTTACGTCGCCAACTTCGGTGACCGGATTCAATCAACGCTTGACGG
>JBAXUN010000182.1:0-2501 GCA_037129655.1 Actinomycetes bacterium | reverse complement strand
CGAGCCACCACCTGGACACCCGTGGGCACCCCGTTAGCGGCGCGACCACTCGGCACGCTGAGAACCGGGTGACGGCTCGCAATGTTGAACGGCACCGTTTGGCACGCGAGGATATACAGCTCGATTTCCCGGCCGGCCACGGTCAATCGGTTCTCGGTATACGGCTCACCTGCGATGAATCCGGTCGTACCGATCGTCGGGCAGATCAGGGCGTCGTGTTTATCGAAGGCCGCACCGATCGTCATTTGAATCTTGCCTTCCAACTGCGCTGCTCCATAGACACCGATGCGGGCGTACTCGGCGTTACTCCACTCGATGAACATGCGCGCGTAATCAGTGAAGCGTTCATCATCGAGCGGGCCAAGCTCAGCCATCGACGGACCCATCATTGAACCCCAATGTGCGAGCGCTGCTGATTGCGCCTCAGCCAGAAGGATCGGAATTTCAATCTCGTCGACGATTGCGCCAGCTGCCCGCAATGCGTCAGCGAAGGCACGCGTATTTGCTTCAATCTCAGGCTCGATGGGGAAGTCCCCGAGCGTTACCGCCAATGCAACGCGCAAACCCTTCACGTCACCAAGGTCATCAGGGATCGTCACCTTCGGCATAGACACGTGATCACTCGGGTGCTGTCCAGCGATGACGTTCTGGAAGAGTGCGCAGTCTGCAACTGTGCGCGCCATCGCGCCATCCACGGCGTAGGAATCCAGATTCCACGGCGACATCGCGGGCACGCGGCCGTAAGGCGCTTTGTAGCCAACGACGCCGCAGAAGGACGCTGGGATGCGAATCGAGCCACCGATATCCGAGCCGCTCGCGAGGTAGCCAGTACCCGCAGCCAGTGCCGCACCCGATCCTCCCGAAGAACCGCCCGGGCTGTAGTCAAGGTTCCACGGATTGCGGGTGATGCCCCACAGCTTGCTGTGGGTGAAACCTGCACAGCAAAACTCCGGCGTCGTTGAACGAGCGTGCACGATGGCACCGGCGTCCATCGTTCGCTGCACAAGCGGGTGCGTCTCTTCGCACACCCAGCCGTCACTGAACATCGTGCCAAGACTCATCGGACGGCCAACGATCGGCTGCTCTTCCTTCATGACGACGGGTAGACCGTCGAGCACACCAACCGGCGCACCGGCGGCATAGCGTTCTTCGGCCGCCACCGCTTGTGCGCGCGAAGCATCGACGTCACGTTCTATCAACGAATTCAGGGACGGCTCGACGGCATCGGCGCGAGCGGAGACAGCATCGAAAACCTCAACAGGTGACAGCTCTTTGGCGTTGAATGCCCGCAATACTTCAGTCGCACTCAGGTAATGAAGATCAGTCACGGTTTCCTCCGATGGATAGAAGCGCGACGCTATGTCGATGCCCTACCCGTCGTCAACCATCTATCTATTTCGATGACGCGTGTTTCGAATGCGACGGTCGATGAGGTCGCGATGACGAAGGCACCTGACGGACAACTCCTGCTTGGACACAAGAGCTGGCCTGGTTACTCCACTGCGATTGCAACTGCCACACATTCTGCGATCCGATTAACGCAACGGGGGCTGTGTAGACGAAGTCGCACTTGTCACCAATCTCCTCAAAGTTGGCGTCCACCCATGCGGTTCCGGGCACCGGGTCCGTCATCGCTTCGAGTAATTCGTGGGCGGCATTGTCTGCCATCGAGCGAGTGCCAAAGCTGTAGTCAGCGACTCCCGCGAAATCCTTTGGGACGTAGCAACCCGTACTAGCCGTCGTGTTTGGAATCAGCGCGATCTGCGTCGTAACGCCCGAGACGTCACCCGAGGCATGCCAGGCGCAATAGTCGACTGCCGGCAAGTTGCTCGTAAAGACGAGATACACCGCGTTGGGATCTGGCCGAACCTTGGCGCGGCGCAAAACCTTGCGCACTTCAGCCAAAACCACCGGCGGGGTCGGATCGATTGTCGGCGGACGACTTGTGTCTGAGAACGAACGGACATATGTCGTCGATGCTGTCTTACCGCGCATGTACTGATCGATCGTCGCGAGGTAAGCGCTTCGATTGAGGCCCGACAGAAGCGCCTTGACTGCTGGCCGTAGATCAGCCGGGAAATCCGTAGGCGGGCCCCAATAGATCGCGTACGTCTTGGAGTTCGTGACGATCTTGCCCTTGTGGTCAATCAAGGGTCTGGATGTTGCGGAGGCGGGCTTAACCGCGGCCGCGATGACTGACCTGGCCGCGGGCGCTGCGGTTCGCGTCGCGTACGCCCGGCCATCGCCTGACGAAGGACTGTTCACCGATATCTGACCGTGACCCATCATCGCCAACGACACCGTCAGCAGCCCCGCCACACTCGCCCCGAAGACGCGCATCAGCGCGGATCTCGGGGATGTGGCTTGAAAATTCACTCACTTAGCGTAAGTCGGCAGCCTACGAAAAGTAACTGATTCTCGAAACTTGTGTCCGTTCTAGACCGATACATACCCATCGGAACTACGACAATCACTGGTCGTAATTGTTTGATTACAAGATC
>JBAXUN010000181.1:0-2625 GCA_037129655.1 Actinomycetes bacterium | reverse complement strand
AAAAGACCTTCAGGGCAGTTCCTGACTCGCTCAAGCCCTTCGTCGTCGTGGGTGACAACTGCAGCACGGATAACACCCCGCAAGTCGCCGCGCGCCTCGGCTTGCGCACGGTTCGGCATGAGCGCAATGTGAACTACGGTGGAAATCTCAAACGTCTGCTCCGTTTGGCGATCCAAGAGGGATGCGACGTCGCGGTGGAGCTGCATGGCGATTTCCAGTACGACCCGTCCCTGACGGACCTCATGGTCGAGTTCATCTCCCGTGGTTACTTCGACATGATTCAGGGAAACCGAATCCGATCGCGGTCCGAAGCACTCGCCGGAGGCATGCCACTGTATCGATACCTCTGCAACCGAACGATGACACTCGGTCAGAATCTCTGGTTTGGCACAACGTTCGGCGAATGGCACAGCGGCCTACGGGCATATTCCCGACGACTGATTGAGTCGGCGCCGCTCGAAACTTTTTCCGACACGCATGCTTTCGCCAGTGACATCCTCGTGCACGCGGTCGCCAAGGGTTTTTGGATTGGGGAGGTTCCTTGCCCCGCTCGCTATGATGAGGAGAGTTCTTCTGTGCCGCTGACGAAGTTGTTCGACTACGCATTCAAGACATGTGGAGCGGCCCTACGGTATCCGCCAGGCTGGAGAAGTCCTCTACAGCCCATGCCGAAACTCGAATGGCGGGACCATGGCGGCTCGAACTCCGATCCTTGAACGCCGTAACCGCACGGTATCGGGTCGTCAAGACTCAGTTGCTTATGCTTTCGTACACATCGATGTCAGCGAGACACAAACGTCTCGCCGAACGGGGGTCGTCGATGAAGTGCCGGTACCATGCTGCGGTCCGGTGAATCGCCTCGTGCCCTGAGAAATGCGGCGTCCACGACAGTGCTGTGGTCGCCCGCTCCACGTCAAGCCGCAATACTGGCGTCTCGAGTGATGCCTGCGGGTCGTAGATGCTCTCCCACCGCCCTCCCCCCCACTCGGCGACAAAAGCCTCTGTCAGTTCGCGGACTGAAATGTCCTGTTGATCAGATGGCCCGAAGTTCCAGGCCGTGCACCACTCAGCCGCCGGTTGCTGGAGCATCGTGGCTGCCAGCCTTACGTATCCGTACACCGGTTCCAGCACGTGCTGCCAAGGACGGATCGCATCGGGGTTCCGTAGCCGAACCGGGCGGCCAGAGACCATGCTGGCTACAATATCGGTAACGATCCGATCCTCCGCCCAGTCGCCTCCACCGATAACGTTCCCGGCCCGCACGGTGGCCACCTGAACCCCGTGCTCGCTGAGACGATCCAAAGGAAAATAACTGTGCCGAAACGAGGCCGTTATGAGTTCGGCCGCTCCCTTGCTTGCACTGTAAGGATCGTGGCCGCCCATGGGATCATCCTCCCTGTGAGGACGCCCATCCCGGTTTGGCTCATAGCACTTGTCGCTCGTAACCACGATCACCGCACACGGCCGCGACGTCCGACGAATGGCTTCGAGCACCGATGCTGTGCCACCCACGTTCGTCGAGAAAGTCTCAAGCGGATCGCGAAAGGAAAGCCTGACGAGTGGCTGAGCGGCTAAATGTACGACGACGTCAGCCTGAGACTCCCGCACGGCGAACGAAAGCCTGTCGGTGTCCCTAATATCGGCTTCGATATCGACGTTGAGCAAATCACGAATCCCCGCCACGTCGTAGAGCGACGGCGTCGTTGGTGGGGCGAGGGAGTAGCCGGTGACCTTCGCTCCGAGTCGGTGCAGCACCAAGGTAAGCCACGCCCCCTTGAAGCCCGTGTGTCCCGTCACGAACACACGTTTGCCCCGCAGGCTGGCCAACTCGGCTGTCACCAAACTTTCCACGGGGCGGCCCCTTGCTTCCACATCTCGTTCGCGTATAGGTAATCCCTATACGTGTCGACCGGAAAAAAGAATCCGTCGTGCTTATATGCCATGAGCTGCCCCTCCCTCGCGAGTCGCTCGAGCGGCTCGCGTTCCAAAACCTCGCAATCGTCGCCACTCAAGTAGTCGAAAATCCGCCGATTCAAGACGAAAAAGCCGGCACTCACCCAACCCTCAACCTTGGGCTTCTCCGAGAAGCTGGTCACCTCCGACCGCTCGTTAATCATCGTGATACCGAAACGCGACACGGGCTGTACGGTCGTGACGGTGGCGAGCCTTCCATGGGCGGCATGAAACGCGAGAAGTTTCGGAATGTCGACGTTCGCGAGCCCGTCTCCGTAGGTGACGATAAACGTATCGCTCTTAACGTGCGGTGCAATCCGTTTCACGCGACCTCCTGTCATCGTGTCTAGGCCCGTTTCCGCCAGCGTCACCTCGAAGTCGAATGGCTCAATTGCACCGTGATACAACACATGCCGTCGACTACCGATGGCCACGGTGCAGTCCTGCGTCATTGCCTCGTAGTTGAGGAAGTAGTCCTTGATCGTGCTCCCCTTGTAGCCGAGACACAATACGAAACGCTGCAGGCCGTGGTGCCCGAATAAACGCATAATGTGCCACAGCAGGGGACGGCCACCAACCTCGACCATCGGCTTCGGACGGTACTCCGTTTCCTCCCGTATTCGAGCACCTTGGCCACCGCACAGAATAACAACATCCATATTCATATTGCGT
>JBAXUN010000180.1:0-2638 GCA_037129655.1 Actinomycetes bacterium | reverse complement strand
TCCCGCTGCACCCTTCAACATAAACAAGGGCATCCCCCTTCAGGGGATGCCCTTGTTTATGGCGGTGGCGGTGGGATTTGAACCCACGGAGGGCGATTAACCCTCACACGCTTTCGAGGCGTGCTCCTTTGGCCGCTCGGACACGCCACCGTGGACGAGGGTACAAGGTGACGATGGGCAGACAGAAATCGAGGCGGGCGAACGGACCAACAATCGCTAGCGACGTTCAGTGAAGAACTCAGTCAGCAACTCCGCGCACTCTGCCTCACGCACCCCACCCACGACCTCGGGACGATGGTTGAGACGGCCATCGCGCAGCACATCCCACAGAGATCCCGCCGCTCCGTATTCAGGGTTCCAGGCTCCGAAGATCACCCGATCCACCCGCGAGAGCCACGCGGCACCAGCACACATCGGACACGGCTCCAAGGTGACAGCCAACGTCATCCCGCTCAGCCGCCATTCACCAACCGACGCTGCTGCTGCGCGGATCGCTACAACTTCCGCGTGCGCCGTCGGATCCCCATCAAGCTCACGGCGATTACGTCCAGCGCTCACGATCGATCCGTCAGCGCCCATCACAACCGCACCGATCGGTACGTCACCTTCGTCCAAGGCAAGGCGCGCCTGACCTAGTGCGGCTAGGAGCGCACGATCATCATCTGGACGAACCTGCATATCCGCGGGTTTAACTCGTCAGCTTTTCGACGATACGCGTGAACTCGTCACCAAAGCCGATCCGCTCAGCAATTGTCGCGAGCAGCTCATCAGGCCAAGCGTCCGGATCGTCGAGAATGAACTCGAGCTCATCCATGCGAAGACCCAGATCTTCAAAGATGCGCAGGTCGCCGGCCGGCACAATCTCCTCGTCGTCCTCATCGTCGGGCGCCGGCACTGACAACCGATCCAACGCCTCAATGCCTAGGTCGTAATCCTCCGCAGCGAACAAATCGCTCACCAAGATCCGAACCTCTTCGCCACGCAACCGGATCAGGAGGAAGAACTCTTCGGAGATGCACACCAAGCCAAGCGTGCCAACCTCGCCCGGATGAGCCCGAAGCGCAGCGATCAGCGAATCAAGATGTGCGTGAGTGCGTGGCGGTAACTCTTCTAACCGCCAGCGTCCATCCTCGCGCCATGCAGAGATCGCGTAGTCGACATCATCAGCCACCGTGTCCACCTCCGCTCGCTCGACCGATCCACGTAGGCACCATCGTCGCAGATCAGCGGCGGGGTAAACGCACGTTAACGTCCTGTCACCATTGTGTCCGAAGTCAGAGTGTCACGATTCGTGGCATCAGCGCATGGAGTTTGAGATCCAACAAGCTGCTGGCCAGCCGATTACAAAACCATCGACCGGTATACGTCGACGCGGGCGTCCGAAGTCATCTGTTCAAAGGCCTCATCAATGGCCACGAATGGACCTTCACTCGGACGCCAACCTGCGCATCCCGCGTAGGCTCGAATCTCGAGTTCGTTCAACCTGCGAACGAGTGCTTCCGTCAGCTGCAGTCCATCCACTTCTGACGTGTTGCGCAACAGCACGCCGAAGTGATCACCGAGGCGAGCCGCGACGGCATCGCGAGGCAATACTTCGCGCAGCGCAGTTGCCGCTCGCCTGATCACATCATCAGACGACGCCGGATAGCGCGGATCACTCTTAACGCTCAGGAACACCACACAGGTCGGATCAGCAAGGCGGGTGAACCGTTGGAACTCCTGATTGATCGCCGAGTCCCACGTCCGTTGCCCAGCCAGACCGGTGAGCATGTCACGATCAAGAGCAGCCTCAAGTTCGAGTGCGAGTCGCTGCGCCTCGCCCAGCAATCGCTCGCCTCGCAGTACGTCGCTTAGCAATCCTCCGAGCAAGTCAAGCAGTGGTTGTTGCTCCGGGGTCGGCCCATGGTGCTCTTCTGGGCTGATACCGCAGATAACGCCGAAGACCGAGCCATCTACATCAAGAATTGGTGATCCGCTGTACGCCCGAATAGGTACCGCCTCGCGAACGGCTGCAGCGGCATAGGCCGGTACGTCCTCCACAACCGGCGCAATACGCGGCCCCGCATTGTCGACCATGCGCACGCAGATCGAACTGGCCCACGGGTGGGAACCGCCCGGCGGCAACCCGTAAGCGTTCTGACCGAGCACGAGATAGGTCTGACGACCGTTCTCCACCCGGGTGATTGACCAGAAGCCCATCGAGTGATGCTCGCGTAAATAGGCGAGCACACGCTCTGACGATTCGCGGAAATCAACCGGAAGTGAGGTATCCGGTGCGCCCGGCAAAGTCTCTGTCATGTTGAACCCCCTCCAACTCAATATAAGCATCCTGACCAGCGTCGACGCGAGGTGAATGCGATGGCCCTGCATCGAACAGAGCCGCAGACGTCGTCTCCTGCTGGCGGACACGACCATTCGGGCGTATCGCGACCACGGTTGCCCCCGCTATGAAATCATGGGAAAGTTGAATACTGAACTATTTGGAGGTTCTGATGCCAGCCGTTTCCGTCGAAGACATCACCGTTGTGCCGCACATTCGCCGCCCCGATGCGGGCCTGGTGCGGCCACGACCTGTCGCCAACATCACCACTGCTCCCGCTGGCTTCGAAGGTGAAGGGTTCCCCGTTCGCCGCGCATT
>JBAXUN010000018.1:0-28830 GCA_037129655.1 Actinomycetes bacterium | reverse complement strand
TCGTAATTGACCGCGCGCATCGTGAAGTACATCGCGAAGAGTGCCGCGAAGAACATCAATTCGCTCGATAGCCAGACGATCGTTCCGACGGACACCATGTCGGGCCGATTGGCCGGCGCATGGGCCGAATGATTATCAGTAATAGTTGCAGTGGCCACGGTTAGATTCTGGCAGGTATTGCCAGAATCGGCGCGTCCACCCCCCCTGTTTCAGGTTGCGCGTGGCGGACGGGTTGGTACCTCCGGCCCGTCGATCGTGAAATGTTGCACAAACGGACCCGGCGCGATGGTCAACCGACTTGGGAGCGGTAGTATGCAGCCATGAGTTCGGACACCGCAGAGCTACGATTCACGGTCCTCATTTACAGCGATGACGCAAATGTTCGTGCCGCTGTGCGCTCCGCGCTCGGCCGTCGACCTGCGGCTGATCTGCCGTTTGTTGACTACCTCGAATGTGCCACCGAGCCGATGGTTATCCGCCACCTCGACAAGGGCGGAATTGATCTGGCAGTTCTTGACGGTGAGGCAGTGCCGTCCGGTGGCATGGGTATTGCCCGCCGGATGAAGACTGAAATCTTCAACGCGCCGCCCGTCTTGCTACTTACCGGCCGACCAGAAGATGCATGGTTGGCCACATGGTCCCAAGCTGAGGCCGTGGTGCCGCATCCACTCGATCCCGTCCTGCTCGCCCACGCTGCTGCTGCCCTGTTGCGGCCGCGGGCGGCCATTGCCGCTCGCTCGTAGCCTCTGACTTTTGCTGAGACTTCCATGACTAATGCCGCACTGACCTCCACCTCGTGGCCGGAACTCACTGCAGCGCTCCTGCGTCGTGAGGATCTCTCCACCGATGAGGCCGCGTGGGCTATGGACCAAGCGATGTCCGGTGATGCCACGGCCGTACAGTTGGCTGGCTTTTTGGTGGCCCTGCGCGGCAAGGGTGAGACGTCCGAGGAGATAGCTGGGCTGGTCGGCGTGATGCTTGAACACTCTGCGTCAGTCTCGCTCCCCGTGGACGTTGGACCTGTAGTGGACACGTGCGGTACCGGTGGTGATCGCTTGAACACAGTTAACATCTCCACGATGTCCGCGGTGGTTGTTGCAGCCGCAGGGGCGCCGGTGGTCAAGCATGGAAATCGGGCGGCCAGTTCCGCAGCCGGTTCCGCGGATGTTTTGGAAGCCCTGGGTGTTGTCGTGGATTTACCGCCCGAAGCCATCGGACCCTGTGTCCAGCAAGCTGGTATCGCATTTTGCTTCGCACCAGTTTTTCATCAAGGAATGCGTCATGCGGCCGTCGCTCGTCGTGAACTGGGGCTGCCCACCGTCTTTAACATCTTGGGACCGCTAGCCAATCCTGCTCGTCCCGCCGCACAGATTGTTGGTTGTGCCGATGCTCGCTTGGCGCCGCTGATGGCCGCGGTTCTGCTTTCCCGTGGGACGAAAGCCCTTGTCGTACGTGGTGAGGATGGGCTCGATGAACTGTCGACTGCCGCTCCTACGCGGGTGTGGGATGTAACGGGGGACGCAGTAGTAGAGGTGTTGGTAGATCCTGCCGACCTCGGTATCAGCTCGCCATCACCTGGTGCCCTACGCGGGCAGGACGCAGCGTTTAATGCTGCTGTTGCGCGGTCAGTCATTTCAGGGGAGCGATCTGCCACCCTCGACCCGGTGCGCGATGCGGTCTTGCTCGGAGCTGCGGGCGCACTGTGTGCCTATGACGCTGCGTGCGGATTGCCGTTAGTGGGCACGGTGACCGATCGGCTGAAGTCCGCGCTACCGCGTGCTATTGACGCGATCGACAGCGGAGCCGCGGGTCGAACCCTTGACCGATGGATTGAGATTTCTCAGGCATTGAAAGCCTGATTCGGTTAGGGCCCGATCTGCCGACTTAAGACGTGGCCTCTAGTCAAGGCCAATTGAGAAGGCTGCGTCGAGGTCTTGGCGGCTGAACGTTTGGAACGCTACGTGCGTCTCGGTTGATGTGATCCCTGGCGTCTTTGAGATGCCTCCCGTAACGACCTGACTCACCTGCTCGAGTGATTGAACTCGCACCAGCGCGACGAGATCAAGATCTCCCGTTACGGAGAAGACTTCGCTGACCCCGTCTAGTGCGGCGACTGTTTCAGCCACAGAGTTGACGCTGCTTACTTCCGTACGAATGAAAACCAGTGCTGTAATCATGTGCCCACCCTAGGACGCGCGCGGGTAGTTCACTACCCGCGGCGCTCGATTGCCATGACGATCTATCTGGCCGCCGGAGGTAGGGCCAACTAACCAGCAGGACGAAGATTCCGATCCATGGCCGGGATCGGGACGACGAGTTCTCGGCGAGACTGGGTCATCCTGGCCAGAAGTCCTGAGGCGCCATAGGCAGGAAGCGACCACGCTACATCGTTCTCACCAGGTACGAGGCGCACCCCGTCGCTGGCCAGCCAACGCAAAATCAGGGTGCTCTCCTCGATTAGGCCCGCGGGAACGGTTCGCGGGTTTGGGGCTACCTGTTCTGCTGTCGCGACGGCAGCTGCGACTGTTATGCGCGGATCCGTACCTGCTGGCGCGTGGGCGGCACCAGCGAGTCGGCCATAGCGGATCACGTGGATCTCCCAGGCTCGATCAGGGAGTGCGCGAGCCGCGATAAGTTCGGGAATGGCTACGAGGGCAGCAATTTCTTGGGCGCGTGCAGCACCTCGGGCGAAGGTTTCTAGGCGATCGCGCCACGCGGCAGCCTCTTCGTAACGCAACTCCATTGAGAGTGTGGTCAAGCGATCCCGCAGCGGCTGCTCGATGAGCCGTCCATCGCGGGTGAGGGCCTCACGCATCCGATCGGCGATCTGGCCATAACCATCTGCGTCGATCGCACCGATGCACGGAGCCGAACAGCGACCCATGTCTGCCAGCACACAGGCCGTGACGGCCGGGCGGCGCACGGAAATCTTGTCGGTGCAGGTACGAAGGGGGATGGCCGCGTGTAGTGCTTCGATCGCTTCGAGGGCGGTCTTGCGTGAGCCAAACGGCCCTAAATACGCGGCCCCCTCTGACACGTCATCACGGACCTCCCGTACGACCGAGAGCCGCGGGAACGCCTCTGCTGTCAGCTTCACCCATACCGCTCGACCACTGTTCTTACTGCGCCGGTTGTAACGCGGGTTTAGCTCGGTAATAAGCCGGACCTCTCGCACTTCGGCTTCAAGAGGTGAACTGCACACGATGGCATCGACCGACGTCGCAATACCCACCATCTCAGCCATCCGCGTGCGGGTCTCCGAAGCGGTGAAGTAGGTGCGTACGCGCGACCGGATCCGTTGTGACTTGCCGACGTACAGAGCGTGATTGTCATGATCGCGAAACACGTAAACACCCGGTGCGTCGGGTAGATCGTTTGCCAGATGCTTCTTGCGTCGCTGGGCCGGGGTCACCCGCGAGGTATAGGTGACGAGTTCATCGAGTGAGTGAACGCCAAGAGTTCCGATGCGCTCGATCAGCCCGTGTAAGACGTCGACGGTGGCGCGCGCATCATCGAGGGCACGGTGAGTTGGAGTTGTCGTCGCACGGAAATGCTGGGCCAAAGTGCTCAGCTTGCAGTTACGAACTTCACCACGAAGTAACACTGCTCGAGCTAATCGAGCCGTATCGACGACCGCATGATCAGGCCACGCTCGGGCAAGGCGAGTGCATCCGCCTTTAAGGAAGGAGATGTCATAGGGCGCATTGTGGGCGACAAGGACGCAGCCAGCTGCAAAGTCAAGGAATGCTGGAAGGGCCACAGCCAGCGTTGGTGCATCGCAAAGCATTGCATCGGTGATTCCCGTCAACACGGCAATGAACGCCGGGACTGGAATACCAGGGTTAACCAAAGTTTGGAACTCGCCGATGATCTGACCGCCGCGAACTTTAACCGCGCCAATCTCGGTGATTCCGGCGTCGCTCGGGGATCCGCCGGTTGTTTCAAGGTCAACGACAACAAACGTGACATCGGACAGCGGAGTGCCGAGGTCGTCGAAAGCTGTTTGATGTCCCACATCCATGACCGTAGACACAGGGTCTGACGATCACCAATCGGCTCGCCGAATTTGGGCAAAGGAATCACTCGCCGTGGCTGGCTCTGAGGCAACCCAGACTTCTCAACTCTGGGGCCTGTCAGAGGTCCCGCCTAACGTTGCATCTACTAAACGATGTGGTCGGCAAGTCGACCATCGACGGGCCGTAACAACCGGTTCGCGATGGAACAGATGAGTAGGTGGAACGATGATTATCGATTGTGATTCATGTGAGGTTCGTGGTTTGGCCTGCGGGGATTGCGTTGTGTCCCATGTTTTGGGCCCGATGCAGTGGGCTACAGGTGACGGGATTGCCAATGAGGAACGTGCGGCCCTAGCTGTGCTGGCCGATTCGGGTCTGTTGCCGCCGCTGCGCTTGGTGTCCGGTCCGCGGATCCCAGTCCGCGGCCCCGGTGACTCTGGTCGGGCAGTTTCATAACTCTGCTGCGCGGTGAAGCACTCGACCCTCATGTGCGCTACGTCCTGCGCATATGTACTGCGTGACGTACGTAGAGCGATGCGACAGGATCGTGAAATGCCACGTACCGTGTCTGTATGAGTCACCTGAGTCCGGTCGAGCCTGCGCCTAAGCGCGCTGTTGGCCTTGTTCTGGTGCTCACCGCCGGCCTGCTGCTCGTGATCGGCGTTGTCGGGGCCGGGTTGGTGGCCCTGCTCGGTAGAACTCCGGTGTCTAGCCCGCAGGCTTCCCCGAGTGTGCATGATGACGTTGCCGCGGTAGCGCCGGCCACAACCAATCCGACTCTGCCGGAGGAAGTAACTAATCCAACGACGCGTCAGTATGCGATCGATCGGTTGTTGCGCGATCGTGCCGATGCCTTACTCCTTGGCGATGCGTCGTCCTGGGCACGCATGCAGGTTCTGGACGCGGCAGTTCCCGATTTTTCCAGTATTCACAGCCTTTCTCCGGTCTCGTTTGAGTACGCAACAACCTCGATAACCTCCGATAACGATCCGACTCAGGCAGCTGTTTCCGTACTCGTCAAGTACCGCCTCCCGATGGATGCCGCGGCCGCCACTCTGCGTGAGGATCTAGCACTTCAACACACGGATACTGGGTGGCGCATTGCCTCTGAGCATTCGCTGGGTAGAAAACCCGTCTGGGAGTTGGGCGCGGTTTCGCATGTAAGCGGCAAGCACGCGACTGTAATCGGCATCGATCAGACGGATGCGGCGCTCCGGCGCTATGTCGCTATCGCGGATGCGGTCATCCCAGATGTGACTAAGGCGTGGGGCACTGATTGGACGCAGCGCGTGGTAATCGTGGTTCCTAAAACGTTGCGTCAGATCGAAACCGGGCTTGGTCGATCGGCAGACTCATTGCGCGATATTGCCGCCGTGACGTCGATGGAGACAGCATCTGGTGATCATGGTTCACCGAGGATTTGGCTCAACCCGCTCACCATGCAGGAGTTGTCCTCACTTGGTCGCGAGATTGTGCTTCGTCACGAGGTCGCGCACGTAGCCACGGGGTCGGGTTCAACCGATGCCACGCCGTTGTGGTTAGAGGAGGGGCTGGCTGAATACATCGGCTATGAGAACAGCGGTGTGAGTCGAGCGGTTGCCGCAGGGGATGCGATTGATGCAGTGCGTGACGGACGCAAATTCACCCAACTGCCCTCGACTGACGACTTTTCTGGAAGTGGTCTAGCGATTGCATACGAAAGCGCGCTCATTGCATGTGATGAGTTGGCCAAAGACGGTGGTATCGCCACGTTAGTAAAGACCTACCGAATCGCCGCCCAGGGCACAGGATCATCAGACGAAAATGTGTCCGCAGGCATTCACCAGGTGTACGGCGTGACTCTCGACGAATTTGTCCGCCGATGGGATGTTCGACTCCATCAGCTGGCTGGGCTGCCGAATACGCAGGCGAAGACGCCCGATGCACTGCCGTCAGTTCGGCCCACCGGATGACCGTCGATTAGGAGTTTGGATCGTCTCGCTTAAGCAGCCCAAGCTTGAGCGCTGTCATCAACGCTTGAGCGCGATTTCCGGCTCCCAACTTCTCGTACAACTTGCTGATGTGCGTCTTGGTTGTGGACTCACTGATGTACAGCTGGCGGCTAATCTGCGCAACACCGAGCCCGTCGGCCAATAGACCGAGGACCTCCCGTTCTCGCGGTGTAAGTTGAGGTCCGGTCGGCGACATTTTACGTCGCATGGCTTCGTTGAGGTCATTAGCGGTGAACGAGTGAGGCGAACTCTTTGCATGCTTGGCCGCGGCAACCACGTCCTCGGCTGGGGCGTTTTTCGGTACGAATGCAGATGCACCTGATTCGAGGGCTTCGAACAGTTGATCGTCACCGGCGTACATGGTCAGAATAACGATGCCCATGTCGGCGTGTTCCTTGCGAATCGCGCGGCAGGCTTCGAGGCCGTTGCCATCGGGCAGGCGCACGTCGAGGATTGTGACGTCAGGATTGACAAGGCCGATCAGTCTCTTGGCGTCGGCGAGAGATCCAGCCTCGCCTACCACCTCAAACTCGCGATCGCGCTCGAACGCTCTGCGCAATCCTTGGCGGATCAATTCGTGATCGTCCACCAACAAAACATTGATCGTCATGCCGCCCCCTGTCATGCGTAGATGCGTCATGATCATGTCACGTTTTATCGGGTTCGTTCGTTGCGATCGCGAATTCGTCATTCGGGAAACAATGCCGAGCACGTGGATGATGAATGTTCGTCTTAACGGCCACGTTGGGGCGTTGAACGGTTGACGCCATCGGGCCGGGCAAACAACGGTCTCACGCTGTGTCACGTGTTGGATCAGTGACGGAGGTCGGGGTAGCCCCGATGTTGAGTTCGACGACAGTTCCGCCGCCCACGCGTTGACGGATGGATAACGCGGCTCCCAGGCGCTCGGCCCGTTCGCGCATGATCTCCATCCCGAAGGAATCACCGCGCGGCGAACCCAGGCCTTGGCCATCGTCGGCGACCCGTAAAAATGCCACCGGCGGATCCACTCGACAGGTAACCCACAGGTTGCGCGCACGGGCATGTCTGCGTGCGTTGGTGATTGCTTCTTGGGCAATGCGTAGCACTTCGGTTTCCGTCTCAATGGGTAACCGAAGTGCCGACTCGTCGAGCACCATGTGCATCGTGATGCCCGTTCCCGTGCTCATCGACCGCACGTAGTGCGAGAGTCCAGCGCCAAGCCCGGCACTGGGTTGGACGTCGGTGCGCAAGTCAAAGATCGAGAGTCGCAATTCGCTGACGATGCGCGTCAGTTCACCGCGTAGTGAATGCAGCGCCGCGCCGACCTTCTCGTCTTCCGAGCGCGCGCTTAGGTCGTCAACGACGTACCCCAGTGACGCGATTTCCTGTGCGATCCCGTCATGAATTTCGCGGGCCAGTCGACGTCGCTCTTCAACGGTGGCGATCGAACGAACTTCGCTAAACAATTGTCCGGTTTCGATACGTAGGGCAGCGTCATCAACAACGGCTTGTGCGTCGTCGAGGTGGCGGATTGCCCACGGAGAGGTGTCACGCTCGACAGCGACCAACCCGATGGTCCGTTCACCTAGACGCATCGGGAAGTAGGCGGAAAAGCCCTCCGCGCGGGCTGATATCGCCTCATCGCGCTGTATCGGTTGGCTCGTCAGGAAGGCGGCCTTCCAAACCTCGTTGCCTGAGGCAGGGTTCCAGTCGAGTCGATCCGCGCCCCGATATGCCAGCGGGGTAACAACACCGTTCGCATCCCGAGTATAAATCGCAGCCCGATCGAACGCCAACACAGTGTCGAGTTCTGCCAGAACTTGCTGGGACAACGACACTTCGTCAAGACCGGTTGGAAGCTCGCGGGAAACGTCACGCAGTTCGGTCAACAATTGATGTGCGGTTGCATACGACGTGGTCGTTTGACGTTGCTGTCGTAGGACAGATCGCGCCCATCCACTCAGGAGCCCAGCAAGCAGTGCCATAGCGAGCCATTCGGCAATGGTGGCAGTCCAGCCGTGAGTACTTGACTCTTTGTCTGCCACACCTATCAGGCCGATCGTGACCAAGCTGATAAGTGTGGTGGTTGCTGCGGCCCCAATCCCGATACCAAATCCGGCTGCGAATGAGGGCACGACGAGATAGGGAAGAAACGCATCGAAGTGTGGTGCTCCGCTGGCGATGATGGCAGAGGCGAGGGCGGCTTCCATCGTGATCTGCATCCAGCGGCCACTTACTGATTTCAACGGAATGCTGGCTAGGAGTGCAACTGCCACGAGGGCTAATGAAGAAGTGACTGAAGTCCCATCGGCTGAAAACGCCGACACGACAAAGCAGATACTGAGAACGCCAAACCTGGCCACCGCTACTACTACGTTGGGCTGGCGCCAATTAGCAACTCTGGTTAACCGTTCCATCACATAGACAGTTGCACATCTAGGTCTATGTACGCATGTCTATGTCAACATGAACTGTGGCAAGCCTCGATATTGCGGACGATACGTTCGTCGTTGGTGACGCCCGAATCGTGGCTCGGATGGTCAACGAACCGGCACGCCAACGACTGTGGTGGCCGGACTTGGCGCTGCAGGTAATCAGAGATCGCGGTCGCCAGGGAGTCCAGTGGCAGGTTGGCGGCACCTGGGCCGGCCGTGCGTGGAACGGCACGATGGAGATCTGGCTCGAGGCAGTTCTCGATGGTGTCGTGCTGCATCACTACGCTCGCCTCGACCCGGTGGGGCCGGCCCTACACGCGAAAGAACTCACGTCGCTGAATGTCACCTATGTGACCAACTGGAAGCGGCATGTGTTCGCTCTCAAGGACGAGGTCGAATCCACTCGGGATGTTCGCCGGCAGTCTTAAGTCGGCGCCACTATCGGCCGATAGACATCGTGTGGCGGATAAGTATCGATGCCCTCATTGCAACGCGGCAATCCCGCAGGGAGCTGCGTGGTGCTCACTTTGTCTTGCCAACCTTGCTCCTCAACCCGTGGATTCACGATACGGGTCACCTCTAGTTGCGGGAGTCCCTGACCCGGAGCTGGTCACAGCCCACGCTAGGAGCGGGTCCGCTCCGAACAGCTCGACCGCCACCGTTTCTGGCAGGGCGATCGGCACCCTCCTGAACAAGGGGGGACGCAGTCGCCCAGTTGGTCGACACAGCGCAGGTGCTGCACAGGCGGCAGATCTTGTGCCCGCCGTAGAACAGGAAGTCACGGTGGCAGCGGAGTTAACGCGCCGAACCGGCGTAGAAGAGGTCCGCTCGCCGGTAATCCCGGCGGAGACCCAGCTGTGGGCTGAGCAGGTCCTCACTGAGCTGAGAAAGGCTGAACCGGGTTTGCTCGATCCGCAAACAGCACCCGGCGGTAAGTGGGGGATGGCGGCGATCGGAACCACGGGCGTGGTCGTCGTACTCCTGATCGTCTACACGTTGCTTGGTTTTGTTGTTGGCCGGTAGAGCGGCAATCAGCAGCAGACGGTGCCACGCGAGCACGTCGCAAGATTCAGGACGCGCTTAGCCCCGTGATTGTTTAGGGTCATGACGTGCGGCTAAATTTTGTAAGCGATGTCCATGGCAGCGTCGATGCACTTCGGGCGGCAGCTGATGGCGCAGATGCGCTGGTATGTCTCGGAGATTTTGTCCTTTTCATCGACTATGCCGAGCCGGGTCGAGGTATTTTCGGCAGCCTTTTCGGGGACGAGAACACACGGCGCTACATCGAATTGCGCACCGCTGGAAACTTCGATGAAGCTCGGGCTTGGTCAGGCCAACTCTGGGCCGAGGTCATCGAGCGCGAGGGTGTCTCACGTAGCGATCTGGTTGATCGCATGATTAAAGAGCAGTACCGCGAGCTGTTCGCCGCACTACCAACCCCCGCGTACCTGACGTACGGAAATGTGGACGTCCCGGATTTTTGGCCACCGTTCCTTCGGGAGGGTCACACCGTGCTCGACGCCCAGACGGTGGACATCGATGGGCTCCGATTTGGTTTCGTCGGCGGTGGGCTGATTTCGCCTATGCGCACACCGTACGAACTCGATGAGCAGACTTATGCAGACCATGTGGCCGCACTCGGACCGGTCGATGTTCTGTGCTCGCACATTCCGCCGGCGGTACCTGAACTGCTCTACGACACAGTTGCGCGCAGGTTCGAACATGGCAGTGTGGCCTTGGCCGATTACATTCGAGACGTACAGCCGAGGTATTCGGTTTTCGGGCACGTGCATCAGCCACTGGCGCAACGGCTCCGCATCGGCCGTACCGAATGTGTGAATGTGGGGCACTTTAACGGTGGCGCGACACCATTTTCCCTCAGTTGGTAACGGGCGCTGTTATTCGGAGCTGACGTCCTGACCTCGACCATCTGAACCTCGTCGCAACGCGATCGAAGGGGTATGGTCACTCCATGGCTGAACGCACTGAATCGAGCATCGTGATTAACGCACCTGCTGATCGCGTGATGGATGTGATCGCGGACGTACTGGCGTACCCGGAGTGGAGCGACGGTGTACAAAGCGTCGAGATCCTCACGACCTACGAAGATTTGCGACCTGCGGACGTCGTATTCGTGGTGGATGCCGGAGCCATCAAGGACAAGTACCAGCTGGAGTACGACTGGGCCGACAGCAACCGTGTTGTGACCTGGACGCTTACGTCGGGGGAAGTGCTCAAAGCGATGGATGGCGCCTACCGTTTAACCGAGAACGGTGATGCCACGACGACTGTTGTGTACCAGTTAGCCGTTGACGTCAGCATTCCGATGATTGGCATGATTCGACGTAAAGCCGAGAAGGTGATTGTGGATACCGCTCTCAAGGGGCTCAAAGAGCGGGTGGAAAAGTCATGACTCAGTCGCCGTTATCGGGCGATGACATTTCTAAGGCGATCAGTACTGCGCAGAAATGGTTACGAACCCAAGCCCCGCATCTAGCTCCCGTCGATGAACAAGGCGAAACCTGCCCATGCCCTTTGTGCAAAGTGGTAGTGACTGTGCGCGATATTGATCCAGATGCGGCCGCAATGTGGGTAAACACTGCGTTCGCCGCCTTTACCTCGACCCTCGCCTCGTACACGTCGGGGTCGTCAGCGGCACAAAATGACGGTGATTGGGCGGGGAATTCGCCAGCCCAACCCCCTACAATCGGTGAAGATCTTCGCAATGCGGAACGTGAAGAAGGTCCCGAGGTCGCCACGACGTGATGTCGCCCGGCGCAGGGGAGAGTGATCCTTCGGTCGCGGTCGGCGTGCCGGGATCGCAACTCAGTCGGCACAATGATGTGCAGATTCCTCCCTTACGCGGATCGGATTGGCCAAGCACATGTCGGTCTCTATTGGTGTTGACATCGGCGGTACGAAGATTGCCGCTGGGCTCGTCGACGAATCCGGTGTGATCGTTGAGCGGGTCCGCAAGGAAACTCCGGCGCGTTCCTTCGACGGTGTCGTCGATGCGATCGCCCTTGCCTGCACCGATCTTGTGTCATATGCACGCACGCATGGGCTCGAACTTGTTGAAGCCGTTGGAATGGGTGCTGCCGGCCTCGTTGACGAAACGGGTGCTGTCGTTCGTTTCGCACCTAATCTTGGCTGGACGGAGGCTCCGCTTGGTCCTCGGGTTACGCTGGCCAGTGGTCTGCCAAGCATCGTTGAGAACGATGCCACCGCAGCGGCATGGGGTGAGTTCCGTTTCGGAGCTGGACGTGGTGCGAATTCCCTCGTCGCGGTAACAGTCGGTACGGGTATCGGCGGCGGCATCATCAACGCGGGCCAACCGCTTCGCGGATCATTCGGCATGGCCGCTGAGTTTGGCCACATCGTGCAGGTACCTGAGGGCCGAGTTTGCGGTTGTGAGCGCAGAGGTTGCTGGGAGCAGTACGGAAGCGGGAGTGCCTTACTGCGCGAGGCGCGCGACTTGGCGCATGAGCGCCGTTCAGAGGCCGACATCCTTCTGGCCATGGGCGATGGCACACCTGAAGGCGTCACCGGGCTGCATGTGTCGAACGCAGCAGCAGCGGGCGACCCGGTCGCACTAGAGGCATTCCGTCGCATTGGCAGTGCCCTTGGTCGTGGGATGGCCGATCTGACCGCGATCTTGGATCCAGATCTTTATGTCTTAGGTGGCGGGGTTTCGGAGGCGGGAAGCATTCTGCTCAACCCTGTGATCGACTCATATGAAACTTCCGTCGTGGCCCGGGCTTATCGTCCAAAGGCGAGAATCGTGTTGGCGGAGTTATCCAATGATGCCGGCCTGATTGGTGCTGCAGATCTCGCTCGCGCCCTGGTTTAGCTGAGTGCCCCGGTAGCACCGGCTGGCCCTTAGACGACTGCGCCGTCGTCCCAATTGTCTGGCTTGCGGCCTGGCATACGCGCAACGAGCGTGACGAAGCCACCGAGGAAGGCAGCAATTGCCGATAGGACGATCCATGGCTCGAGGGTGAGCCCAAAAATTGTCGCAAGAACAATCAATCCCGGCCCACCGAGCAGGGCACCCCAGGCAAGTCTGGTGATGGGATCGGTTTCGGGAAGTGGCGGTGGTGTGGGTGGCTCGAAATGCCCGTCATCTTCGACTAATTCGTAATCGCGTGGACCGCTCGACTGCCGAAGGAGCCGATCAGTCTGATCGGTGTTCGAAGGTGGGTCAGAATCTTCGCGAACCGACCATCGTGGGACGGGGTCTGGGGTTGTTGTCCCGAATCCGGACACGATGCCATCAAAGAGCGCATCGACATCGGCGTCAGCTAGATCTCGCTGGCGGTCACGTGCCTTCATATCGGAAGCGTCGGCTCGCATCGCTGCGTCGGCGTGGAAATCAGAACGCAGCGATGGCAGTGCCCGGGCCACAACGGTGTGTGCGAGCTCAAGTTGTGCGTGATCGACGTGGATCCGTTCAGTGGGGCGATCGGGTGGAATCGTATCGCGGGCTAGCCCGGGATCACCGGCCAATGGGGTTGCTACGGCCGCGATGTCTGCATCTCGTAAAAGTTCTAGAACGTGATCGGCGACGGGGGGATCGACGTCGACGAGTGCTGCGTAGCGAGCGGCTTCGGGCAGACCATTGCCGCGGCCGGTAGGAGCACTCATGTTCTAAGTGTCACCCAGATAGGGTCGAACTGGCGACTCGGTTGATGAAGTCCACACTTGTGCTGAAAATTAACGGAGCGTCATTATCGAGAGTCGCAACGTGATAACTGTTCTCCAGCCAAACCTCGGTTTTGTCCGTGCTCGAGACGTTGTTGAGGATCCATGAAGAGTTACTCGGCTCAACAACGTGATCTTCCCGGCTATGCATCAGCAAGACGGGGGAGTTAACTCGGGCGATGTCCGTCTTGATGGTGGCCCACGCCTGCTGAAGTGAATAGACGGCGTTCAGAGGAAGTTTGGAATACCCGCCCTCGTCGACTCCGGGCTTTTTGGTGTCGTTGATGATGCCGGGGAATGCCTTCACCACGTGGCGAACTACCGGCAGCAAATGTCTGTCCCATCGCTCGGTGTGTACTGCCGGATTGACCAGCATCAAACCCGCAACATCGCCGGGTCGTTGCTCGGCGAGCCGAAGTGTGAGCGATCCGCCCATCGATAATCCGGCCACGAATACCTGCTCACATCGGCTCGTCAGTTCCGTGAGCGCGCGATCAACCTCGCTATACCAATCGTCCCAACGTGTTACTGCCATGTCTTCCCAGCGGGTGCCGTGGCCTGGCAGCCGAGGGAGTTCGACGCTGAATCCTTGGGCAGCTAGGTACTCCGCCCATGGACGCATCGAAACAGGCGACCCGGTAAAGCCGTGGATCACCAGTACTCCGATTGAGCCACCCTCGTGGGAGTACGGTTCCGCACCGGGTATGAGAGGCATTGGTTCTCCAGATTGCTCAGGCGCATCGCGCTGCTCACACGCTCGCGTCGCGATTTGATGATCGATTCCGACCGTTTGGGGACACAATCCAGCTGGCTGGATCTTGTAGATCTGACGTTACCTCTTACACAGGATTCGGGGGAGGGATACTGTCAGCATTGGTTGGCGGATTATTCGAGTTGTGATCGTGCACGTAGTTTTCGATCGTAGCCCAGCGTAGGTGTCGGCGAATTAGTGATTACGTATGCGGTGAGGAGGTGGTCGCGTGTTCTATTGGCTCTGCAAATACGTCCTCATCGGGCCCTGGCTGCGCCTGATCTTCCGTCCACAAGTCACTGGGGTTGAGCACCTTCCCACCGATGGCTCAGCAATTCTGGCCAGTAATCACCTGTCGTTTTCTGACTCGATTTTCCTGCCGATAGTTGTCAAGCCCCACATCACCTTCTTGGCCAAGAGCGATTACTTCAGCTCGCCCGGGCTTAAGGGTTGGGCTACCAAGTTGTTTATGTCCGCGGCTGGGCAGGTGCCTGTCGACCGTTCCGGCGGTCGAGCCTCTGAGGCGGCGATCAATACTGGGGTACGCATTTTGAATCAGGGTGAATTGCTCGGCATCTATCCCGAGGGCACGCGATCACCTGATGGTCGCCTGTACCGGGGTAAGACCGGCGTTGCGCGGATGGCACTCGAGGCCAAAGTTCCGGTGATCCCAGTGGCGATGATCGATACCGACAAGATCCAGCCGCCAGGGCGGATCATCCCCAAGATCATGCGCGTGCGCATTGCCATTGGCGAACCGTTGGACTTCTCACGATATGAGGGTATGGAAGGTGACAGGTTCATCCTGCGCTCCATGACGGACGAGATCATGTACGAACTCATGCAATTGTCGGGCCAGGAGTACGTCGATATCTACGCGGCGAAAGCCAAGTCGATGATCGCTGAGGCGTCGGCCGCGCCTTTACCCGTGATCGACCAGACAGCCAGCGCGCCGGCTGCTTAGGTTTGCGTCATGCGCCGGTCGATCCGCGAACGGTTAAAGAACGGCCCAGCCTTTTGATCGTTCGACGGCCGCCCGCCAGCGTTGCTGAGCACGTTGATCGTGCACTCCTGGCTCGAAGGCGGCTGACCCCTGAACGAGTGCAGAGATGGCTGCCTTGTCTGTCCAAAATCCCGTTCCGAGGCCCGCAAGAAATGCTGCGCCGAGACCCGTCGTCTCAAGTGCGCCAGCGCGAATAACAGGTATGCCGAGTGTGGTTGCCTGCGCCTGACAGAGGAAATCATTCGCCGCAGCCCCGCCGTCCACCTTCAGGGCCGGTAACCTCACCTGCCCTTCTTTGACCATCAGCGAGATGACGTCACCGACTTCGTAAGCGATGGCCTCGAGTGTTGCGCGCACGATGTGAGCGCGGGTGGTGCCACGAGTGAGCCCCAGGATGGTGCCACGTGCATGTGGATCCCAGTCAGGTGCGCCAAGGCCGGTCAGGGCCGGCACGAACACGACGCCCCCACTATCAGGAACGCTGCGTGCTAAAGCCGCGGTTTCGGCCGCTGACTCAATGATGCCAAGTCCGTCGCGTAGCCACTGGATGGCTGCTCCCGTTACGAAGACAGCACCTTCGAGTGCATACGTCAGGGTGCCATCTGGCTCCTGCCAGGCGACCGTCGTCAGCAGCCCGGTTGACGACTCAACCGGCTGATTACCGGTGTTTACTAAGACAAACGAGCCGGTTCCATACGTGCATTTACTCGTTCCGAGTTCGAAGCAGGCTTGCCCGAATAGGGCCGATTGCTGATCGCCGGCAATTCCGGCGATAGGGATGTCGAGACCGGCGAATGAATCAGGGTCCGTCTGAGCGACGATTCCATACGATGAGACAACCGTTGGGAGGCAGTCGATGGGGACTTTGAACACTTCGCACAATTCGTCGCTCCACGCGCCTTCGTGGATGTCGAACAGCAGGGTGCGTGACGCATTTGAGGCGTCGGTGATATGAGCCGCACCCGCGGACATACGTGCGATCAGATACGAGTCAATTGTGCCGACTGCAGTACGACCGGCACGCACTCCCGCCCAAATGTCTGGTTCGTTGAGCCACAGCCAACTGAGTTTGGTCGCACTGAAATAGGGGTCTAGCCGAAGCCCCGTCAGGGCGCCAATTCTTGGCTCATGTCCGTCCGCGCGTAACTGGTCGCAGATGCCCGCTGTGCGCCGGTCCTGCCACACAATGGCTGGCCTGGGGGAGGCTAGAGTCTGGCGGTCCCACAGCACGATGGTCTCTCGCTGATTGGTGATACCTATCGCTGTGGGACGTTGGCCGGCCTGCTGCACATCGGCGAGGGCGGTGTTTACTGCGACGAGGGTTGCTGACCAAATTTCTTCTGGCTCATGTTCAACCCAGCCCTCCTGAGGGAAGTGCTGGGGGAATTCGCAATAGCCACGGCTCACGATGTGGCCGTCGTGATCGACGATCAGGGCGGTAACGCCTGTTGTTCCAGCGTCCACCGACAAGATTGTCACCGCGGTCCGCCGGTGAGCCTTCGCAGATGGCCAAGGACGATTGGATCGATCTGGCCCGGCACCATTCGCTCCTCGAGATTTTCGATATCGGCCCAGACATTGAGGGTCTTCTCGACATCTTCACCGGTTCGACCGAGTGCGGCGAGCCGATCGGCCACCTCGTCAGCGGTGGCTCCCGTGAGCGGTAAGCACGAGTCGAGTTCGACGTCGCCAAAAAGCATGTCGCGAATTTCCATCAGGCGTTGCAGTTCCGGAATGGGATTTGGATGGTCGTCGACGCGCAGGTCGACCAGGACATCGTTGGTACCCCCGTAGCCGCCGCTTGGGGTGACCACGAATACCGCTGCGCTCTGACGACCGCGGGAGTCACCTCCGGCGAGATCGCCGGCGAGCAGCGCATCAACGAGTCGGTGGTGAAAACCTCGCGTTGGGTCAGATGCTGCCCACGCCGTGATGACTGCCTCCACCACCTCGGGTCCGGTCAGGATGTTGCCCTGTACTGCGTAGGCCGACCCGTTCACTGTCGTGCCAGCGGTGCCACCTGCCCACGGGACGCAATCAACCCCGGTGAACGTGCTCGCACCACTACGAGTGTCGACGACGCCAAGTTGGCGGTCGTCACGTCCCTCATCGTCGCCGGTCAGTTTCGCGACAGTGGCCGCGGCGTCGAGGCCATCGCGTAGCAGGACCAAGCCATGTGGTCGGTACGCCAGGTTTGCCAGCGCCTGGGTAGCGATTGCCCCAGCTGCAACATCGGCGGCAGGTACCGCAGCGCCGACGGCAAGGAATTTCGAGGCTACAGCCACACCGAGGTGAGAACCATCTTCTGATCGGGCCACAATCGAGAACGTCATAGTCGCTGACGTTAGCGTCCGATGATGTGTTTACGCAGCAGGATCGCGTCGAGAGCGGTGTTCGGGATCAGTGCGATTCGGACCGAAAAGGGGGTCATGTAAGCGTTGCCAGATTCGTACGGTTGGATGGAGACATATGACAACGGGGTCATGTCAGTATTAGCTCATCGCATTGGAGTGTCATGCGCGTAGGAGTTTTGACTGGTGGCGGAGATTGCCCCGGGCTCAATGCAGTTATTCGTGCCGTTGTCCGCAAAGGTGTCACAGAGTACGGATATGAGTTCATCGGTTTTCGCGATGGCTGGAAGGGTCCGCTTGAAGGGCTCACATCCACTTTAGGAATCGCCGAAGTACGGGGCATCCTGCCGCGCGGCGGCACAATCTTGGGCTCGAGCCGTACAAATCCGATGAAGGTTGACGGCGGAGTCGACAAGATTAAGGCAAACCTGGCCGCCTTCGGTGTCGACGCCCTTATTGCGATCGGTGGCGAGGACACCCTTGGTGTAGCCACGAAGTTGCATGACCTATCTGTCCCTGTCGTAGGCGTGCCAAAGACGATCGACAACGACCTTTCGGCAACGGATTACACATTCGGGTTTGATACAGCGGTCAATATCGCATCGGAAGCGATCGATCGGCTTCACACCACGGCTGAATCACATCACCGTGCGCTTGTCGTCGAAGTGATGGGCCGGCACGCAGGATGGATTGCGCTGCATGCGGGTATCTCCGGTGGCGCCAACGCCATTTTGATTCCCGAGGTGCCCTTTGATTTGGACGAAGTGATCTCATGGGTTACCTCGCGATTCGAATCGCACTACGCGCCGATCATTGTCGTGGCCGAAGGGGCCCTACCTAACGATGGCGACCTGATCACCAAGGACACCACCCTTGATGCGTTCGGACATGTGAAGTTATCGGGTATAGGTGATTGGCTCGCCTCCGCGATCGAGGCACGAACCGGCAAGGAAGCTCGGACCTCGGTTTTGGGACATATCCAGCGCGGTGGCACGCCCACCGCATTTGATCGGGTGCTGGCAACGCGATTCGGACTTCAAGCCATCGACGCAATCCACGATCGCGAATTCGGTGTCATGGTTGCCCTGCGCGGCACAGATATCGTTCGCGTGCCGCTTGCGCAAGGCACCGGTGTGCTTAAGACCGTGCCGATGTCGCGCTACGAGGAAGTGCGCACATTCTTCGGTTAGTCAACCGCGCCTTATGCGTAATGCGTCGTATGGACGCCAATGGACTAAGCCCGATTAGTGCGGCACCCGCCCGCGCTCTACCCTTGGAGCATGGTGGATTTCCTGACGTGGCCTGACCTTCCTGCAGCCCAACAGCCGCAATGGCCAGATCAGGCTGCCCTCGAAGCTGCGATCAGCCAACTCCGAATCCTGCCGCCGTTGGTTTTTGCTGGTGAATGTGATCAGCTTCAAACGCGTTTGGCCGCGGCCAGCCGCGGTGAGGCCTTCGTCCTCATGGGTGGCGATTGTGCTGAAACATTTGATGGGGCAACAGCTGAGGCAATTCGCGCCAAGTTGAAGACGGTCCTGCAGATGGCGATCGTGTTGACGTACGGCGCGAGCTTGCCGGTGGTCAAAGTTGGACGGATGGCCGGCCAATACTTCAAGCCTCGGAGCAAGCCGCTTGAGTCGCGCGATGGGGTTGAAATGCCCTCCTACTTTGGCGATGGGGTTAACGCTCTTGAGTTCGATGCTCAGGGTCGAATCCCCGATCCCAATCGCTTGCTGCGCAGCTACCAGACGGCGAGTTCGACTCTGAATCTGGTGCGCGCATTTACCCAGGGCGGATACGCAGATCTACGTGAAGTCCACTCATGGAATCAGGATTTCGTCGCTGAAACCCCGGCAGGAAATCGATACGAGCAGGTGGCCGGCGAGATCGACCGCGCCCTGTCGTTCATGTCCGCCTGCGGTGCAGATCCCGATGAGTTCAAGCGGGTTGAGTTCTATTCGGGGCATGAAGCGCTGGTACTGGATTACGAAAAAGCCATGACACGCATAGATTCCCGCACGGGTAATCCGTACGACGTGAGTGGTCATTTCATTTGGGTAGGTGAGCGCACTCGTCAACTCGACGGTGCCCACGTCGATTTCGCATCACGGATTCACAATCCGATCGGTGTGAAATTGGGGCCCACAACGACGCCTGAGACAGCTGTCGAGATGGCTGAGCGGCTCAATCCTGACGGTATTGATGGCCGTCTTACGTTCATTTCGCGCATGGGTGCCGGCGTCGTTCGCGATGCCCTTCCTCCGATCGTGGAGAAAGTGCAGGCCAGCGGCCATCGCGTCTTGTGGATCTGCGATCCCATGCACGGAAACACTCGAGAAGGCAGCACGGGCCACAAGACACGTTCGTATGACGATGTTTCTGACGAGGTACTTGGCTTCTTCCAGGTGCACAAGGCCTTGGGGACTGTGCCAGGCGGTATCCACGTTGAACTTACTGGTGACGATGTCACTGAGTGCGTTGGTGGAACCCTTGGGGTTACTGAGGATCAGGTGGGCGATCGTTACGAAACGGCATGCGATCCGCGGCTTAACCGAGCGCAGTCACTCGAGTTGGCGTTCGACGTCGCCGATTACCTCCTTGATCGACCCCGGGTAAACCAGATCTAGTTACTCAGATCTAGTTTTCCGTGGTCTGGGCCGATGTCTGATTTCCGCTAGTGGATCTGGGTCAGCATCGGGCAGACTCAGAGGTATGACCGGCACCGGAGTGAATCTGACATCACCGATGGGGCTTGATGGTGATGCGGCGTATCAGGTGATTGTGAGTCGTGATCGTCGTTTTGATGGCCGCCTCTGGTTCGGCGTGACCTCAACGGGAATCTATTGCCGACCGGTCTGTCCGGCCCAAACACCTATGCAGGCCAATGTCCGGTTCTTTGCTTTGCCCGCAGCAGCGGTGAGTGCAGGCTTTCGCGCATGCAAGAGATGCCGTCCTGACTCGTCGCCGGGGTCTCGTCAGTGGGATTACCGCCGTGATCTCACCGCACAAGCTCTGCGTCTGATTGCCGATGGCGTCGTCGACGATGCCGGGGTTGCCGGGTTGGCTGCGACATTGCATGTGAGTGAACGTCATGTGCATAGAACTTTGGTCGCTGAAGTGGGCGCTGGACCACTGCAGCTTGCCCAAAGTCGGCGCGCGCAGACGGCGCGAATGTTGCTCGAACAGACCGACTTGGCGGTGTCAGAGGTTGCGTTCGCTGCCGGTTTCCGGAGTCTTCGCCAGTTCAATGACGTGATCAAACGTGAGTTCGGTGCACCGCCATCAGGCCTGCGTAAGCCAGCCGGACCAGCCCTTGAGGCACATGATCGGCTGCTTGTTCTGCGCCTTCGATTTCGACCTCCCTACGATGCACAGCAATTAGGACAGTTCCTTGCCGCACGTGCGATTCCAGGATTGGAAGTGCATTCCAACTCAGAATCCGGGTGGGTTCATCGCCGGATGATTCAACTTCCTTCGCGACCGGCATCCATTGAGGTCTCTGTCCAAAGTGACCACGTACTTGTGCGTAGCGATGGCGATGTGCGAGACACTTCACGACTTGTTCGAAAAGTGCAGCAATGGCTCGATCTCAACGCAGACCCGGACTCAATAAACGATGTGCTGGGCCGTGACAAAATCCTTCGTCCGCTCGTGAAACGTCGTCCCGGGATGCGCGTTCCGACGACGGTGGATGCGTGGGAGACGCTTGTCCGCGCGATAGTTGGTCAGCAAGTATCCGTGAGCGGAGCCACCACGGTGCTCGGTCGTCTCGTGGCGGCCACTCGATCGTCTACGGCCACTCGATCGTCAACGGACACTGAACTTGTGGCTTTCCCAAGTCCCAACCAGGTCGCTGAACTTGGGGTGGATCGTGTCGCGCAACTCGGAATGCCCGGTGCTCGCGCTCGTACCATCGTGACGGTTGCACAAGCCGTTGCCGAGGGGCAGGTGGATCTGCGAAATCCTGATACGCAGGCTTTGCGCGCCTCGCTACTGGCTACGCCCGGGCTTGGGCCGTGGACGGTGAACTACCTGGGCATGCGCGGGCTGGGTGATCCCGATGCCTTCCCCGAGACCGACTTGATTATTAGACAGAACGCCAGCCGCCTTGGGCTGCCTGACAATGCGCGCGCATTGGCTGGGTACGCGCAGGTCTGGAGCCCATGGCGTGCCTATGCTGCCCACCACATCTGGAGTCTTCCAAAGGAGCAACGATGACGAATTGCGCATCAACGTCCCAGCTGCCACTTGAAACTGCGTCGATCGTGATGCCCGGTGGTGACCTCAACATCGTGGTGGATCCAGATGACGGTGCAGTGATTGCGTCAGGATTCACCGCATTGGCAAACCTCATCGCCATGCTGCCTGACACCGCGCAGTCGCGGGGTCAGCGTCACGTCGCGGATTCCCCGGTTATGTCACCGGTGCTTGAGGCATGTCGAGCCTATTCGGCCGGTGACTTGGGGGCTCTGGAATCGGTTGCCGTGCGTCAATCCGGTGGACCTTTTATCGAGCGTGCTCGGCAGGAGTTACGCGGTATTCCTGCGGGCGAGACCGATAGTTATGCCGGGCTCGCCGCGCGTGCTGGACGTCCGGCGGCCGTCCGAGCGGCCGGCCAGGCATGTGCCACCAACAAGGTTGCGCCGTTCGTTCCCTGCCACCGAATTCTGCGTACGGACGGATCTCTCGGGGGCTACGCATATGGGCTGCCAGCCAAGCGAGCGTTGCTGATTCATGAGGGTGTCATCTTGGGTGCGTGATCTGTATGGTCGATCGGATCGCAGTGATTGGCTCTAGGCTGTTCACGTGACTCATCAAGTAGATCTGCGCAGCGACACTGTTACCCGTCCATCTGCAGGAATGCGGGAGGCTATCGCCAACTCCGAGGTCGGAGATGACGTCTATGGCGAAGATCCGATGCTCAATGAGATAGAACGCCGAGTTGCGGATCTCTTTGGTCATGAGGCGGGCCTGTTCACCCCTACCGGTTCGATGGCCAATCAATTGGGTCTGCGCATGCTGGTTAAGCCGGGCGAAGAGATCGTGTGCGATTCTCAGGCGCATATCGTTCGTGCTGAGTTAGGCGCGGCCGCCGTATTCAGCGGGATCACTACGCGCACATGGGAAACACCGCGTGGAGTGATCGATGTCGAACAGATCAAAGCCTTTGTGCGTCCAGATGGTGGCCCGCACTTGGTGTCGACGACGGCGATCGCGATTGAAAATACGCATAACTTCGGTGGTGGGACCATTCAACCGATCGACCGGATGCATGCCGTCCGCGAGTTCGCTACGTCAGCCGGACTAGCGGTGCATCTCGATGGTGCGCGACTGTGGAACGCCCATGTCGCAAGCGGGGTTTCGCTTCGTGAATACGGAACAACGGCGGACACGATTTCGGTGTGCTTCAGCAAAGGCCTCGGCGCGCCGGTTGGTTCAGTGCTCGTTTCTTCCGCCGAGCGAATTGCTGGAGCTCGAATCTGGCGCAAGCGTTACGGCGGTGGAATGCGACAGGCTGGAGTGTTGGCTGCTGCTGGGTTGTACGCGCTCGATCACAATCTCAACCGCTTGGCGGACGACCATGCTCGAGCGACACGGCTCGGCGAGGCGATTGCCGCTGTGGGCGATGGGATTGTTGATCTCGATTCAGTGCAGACCAATATGGTGGTGCTCGAATTGGCCGGAACAGGATGGATGGCCGCTCCGCTGGCCGCGGCGGCGCGTGAGCAAGGAGTTTTCATCTCAGCGCTAGGTCCAACTTTTGTTCGACTGGTTACACATCTCGACCTCGATGACAACGATATTGATCGCGCCATCGAGGTCGTGACGTCATTGCTGAGATCCAGGGTCGCCCCGTAATTCTTAGACCGGTGGTGGTGTCATCGTGCGCCCGGCAATCGGTGCTAGCGCGGTCATACTCGCCGTCAGTTCGGCAAGGTCTTCGGTCAAAAGTGCCTGCGGACCATCGCATAAGGCGGCCGCCGGATTCGGGTGCACATCGACGATGATGCCGTCGGCGCCGATTGCCACCGCGGCCCGTGAAAGCGGTACGACCAGGTCGCGTCGCCCCCCGGAGTGCGATGGATCGACGACGACGGGTAGATGAGACAAGGAATGTACGACCGGGACGGCTGAGATATCCAAGGTGTTCCGCGTCGCCTTTTCGAAGGTGCGGATTCCGCGCTCACACAAAACGATCTCGAGATTCCCGCGTTGGGCAATGTACTCAGCAGCCATGAGCCACTCTTCGATTGTTGAACTCATTCCGCGCTTGAGCATTACCGGTTTACCTGCTGCTCCCACGGCCTGCAGCAGGGCAAAGTTCTGTGCATTCCTCGTGCCGACTTGAAGCATGTCCGCGTATGAGGCAACGACGTCAACGTCCGCTACATCTACGACCTCGGTGACAATCGGCAATCCCGTCTCGCTTCGTACGTCGGCCAGAATCTGCAAACCAACTTTGCCGAGGCCTTGGAAGGCGTACGGCGATGATCGCGGTTTGTAGGCGCCACCGCGCAGCAGGCTTGCCCCGGCTGCCTTGGCCATCTGTGCTGATGCCAGGGTCTGCTCAGGCGTTTCTACCGCGCACGGGCCAGCGATCAACGTGAATGTTCCTGGGCCGATTGGCACCCGGCTCGCGCCGACCATGACGGTGGACATCTCGGGATGATGATCACGCGAAACGAGTTTGAACGGGGTGGAAATCCGGACCACGCGTTGAACCGCATCGAGTGCCAGGAGGTTCAGGTCTTCGAAAAGGTCCAGATCGCCGACGAGACCAATGATCGTGCGTCGTTCACCTCGACTAACGAAGGCCTGACCGCCGACATCGTTGACGCGCGTGACGACATTGGTGATGTCGGAATCTGTTGCCGATGGGTGCAGGACGATAACCATGTTCGTACTTCTCTCGATTGGAAGGAGTGCGCATGTTCCGCAAGCAAAAAGCCCCGGCCATAGGCACGGGGCTTGTTGAGTGGACGCGTTCGACTAGACCGCCCACCCGGTAACCCCGGGTCGGTAGCCATAAAAATAGGTTGAGCGCATGTCCATGATCTTAGACGACGTCGATACTGATCGTCGATCCCCACGGTAGTTCGGTGCCAACTGGCTCGGATTGGCGAACAACGCGGCCGAACGGAGCAATACCAAGGGGATAGGTGACAGTGACTTTGAACCCTAAGCCGGTGAGTGTTGTGCGCGCGTCGTCTTCGGCGGTCTTGTAGAGATCGGGCACCGTGATTAGGGGTGGACCTTTGCTGACGACAAGCGCAACTGCGTCACCTCTGTTGACCTTTGCGCCAGCGGACGGATCAGTGGAGATTACGCGCCCGGTGGGAATGGTCTTGCTGTACTCACGACTCACTGAGTAGGTAAGCCCCGCATTGGTGAGAGCCTTTTCCGCGGCTGACAGCGAGCGTCCAATCAGTTTCGGAACGGGGACCGGGGCTGGTCCCTTCGAAACGATCAGAGTCACTTGCTGATCGCGCTTTAACTTTTGGTTTGCCGGCGGATTGGTGCCAATAACTTTGCCCTTGGCGATCTTCTCGTCGTAAGCGGTCGTCTTGCCACCGACTGTCAGCGAACTATCGGTGATGGCCGTTGTGGCATCTGCGACAGACATTCCGGCGACCTGTGGAATCGCATAGCGCTCAAGGCCTTTGGACACGACAGCCGTGACATTAGAGCCGTCTCGAACATCGACGCCACCGCTCGGGTTCGTCGAAATGATGTGGCCGGTGGGAACTATTTCGCTGAACTGCTGGCCGGCCACCGACAACGTGAGGTTGAGCGGTTTGAGCTTTGCCTGAGCAGCAGATGTCGTCATTCCCGTGACGCTTGGGACGGTGACTTTCTTGCCCACGCCAAGGAACCACGCCCCGCCGGCAACAAGTGCCGCGATGACAGTGAAGATCAGCAACGCGATCAAACCTTTGCGCTTCTTGCGTGGCGCCACAGCAAGTTGAGGTGGCGCGTCGAGCGAGTTCTGGATGATGGAACCCGTTTGCATACCTGTCAGAGGCACGATGAGTGTTGAAGCGTCGGGAGCGCCATCGCCGAATGGGCGGGGCGTGGGGAGTGTGGTTCGAATTCGCCTCACGTCTGCTAGGAAGCTTGCCGCATCCGGGTAGCGCAGATCGGGATCTCGCTCAGTCGCGCGAGCGACCAGCGCATCCACATGGGCTGGGATGCCAGGCCGAACCCTTGATGGGACGGGGACCACGGCATTTACGTGTTGGTAGGCCACCGCGAGCGGTGTTTCGCCGGTGAACGGGACGGCACCGGTGATCATTTCGTACAGCAGGATGCCAGCACCGTAGACATCGCTGCGAGCATCGGCGATCCCGCGCTGCACCTGTTCGGGAGATAGGTAGGCCACGGTGCCGATGAGAAGCCCTTGGGTAGCTGCGGTGGCATTGCCTGCGGTGATCGCTCGCGCGAGTCCAAAGTCTGCGACCTTCACCCGGCCGTCGTCAGTTAAGAGGACATTTTCGGGCTTGACGTCACGGTGGACGAAGCCCGCGGCGTGTGCGGCATCGAGAGCTTGTAGAACTGGATCCAAGATTGTCAGTGCCTGTTCAGGGGTCAATCGGCCAAACTCACGCAGGACATCGCGAACCGTTCGTCCCGGTACGTGCTCCATAACCAGATAGATCAGGCCGTTATCTTCGCCCTGGTCGTAAACCGCGACCACATGTGGATCACTCAGTCGTGCGGCCGACTTGGCTTCGCGGACGAATCGCGAGACGAAGGCGCTGTCTTCTGCGAGTGACGCATGCATGATTTTGATGGCGACGAATCGATCAAGCCGAAGATCGGTGGCTGAATAGACAGTTGCCATGCCACCGCGGGCGATCCTGTCTTCGATTCGGTATCTGCCATCAAGAGTTCGCCCGACCAACGGGTCAGCGAGCTTGGTCTTGGCAGAGGACTCCATAACTATCGAGTCTACGTAGCCTGCGTCCAATGACCGTTCTGGCGCGCCGATTTGTCCGATTGTGATGTGCCGCAGGTGTTCGTTGGACCGCTGCCCAGATCATGGTGTGCGAGCCATTTCTGCGATCCGGACGTGATCACGGCAGGATGTAGCCATGGTCAGTAGGTCAGTGGCGTTAGCCCCGTCTCACGGGATTCCTTCGTGAGTCATCTTGCTTACGTAGCTGTACTCGGATTCATCCTCGTAGGGTCGGGTTGGCTCGAACTGGCTATGCGTACCCGGGTCTACTCAAAGTGGCGCCGATTGTTGCTGAGCATCATTCCGGTGGTACTCGTTTTCAGCATGTGGGATCTGTACGCGATTGCCCAGGGACACTGGAACTTTGATTGGGAGCATGTCACCGGCGTGGTGTTCCCCGGTGGTCTGCCGCTAGACGAGGTTCTCTTCTTCATCGTGGTGCCGATCGCGGCCATCCTCACCCTTGAGGCGGTCCGATCGGTTAAGCGCTGGCAGATCGGTGATGAGCCAGCCGATCAGATCCGCGATGGGCGTCGGGTGGGAGACGCATGACCTATACACAGCTAGCTGTTGTCGGTGTCCTTGTTGCGGTGGTGCTTGATCTGTTTGTGATACGAACGGGACTCGTGCGGCGGCGGGCGTTCTGGGCCTCGTATGCGATTATCTTCTTCTTCCAACTCGTCACGAACGGGATCCTGACGGGGTTGCGAATCGTCCGCTATGACGGATCGGCCATCATCGGGTCGACGACGCCAACGGATGCACCCCCAGTATTCATGGGCGATGGTCGCATTGCCTATGCGCCAGTGGAAGATTTGCTCTTCGGCTTTGCGCTGGTGGTACTTGCGCTTTCGCTGTGGGTTTACTGGGGTCGCAAAGGTGTGGAGCGAACTCCGTACTCAGGGCCGCCGCGCATCTTGACCAGTGGCGCCGAAGCAGATCCCTACTCAGGAACCGGTGGGAAATAGTCCTTGTGCGTGTCCGGCTCCATAGCGTTGGCGCGCGACAATAGCCCTACCCAAGGCAGGTAGTGCGACGGCTATGCGGCGTCCTTTCGAGACTGTGGCACGCTCGGTAAACACCTGGTAGTCAATGTCTTCCACCGCGTCGACGATGCCGCAGTAAAGGATGCGCGCCGCTTCGATACACGGCTGAGACGATGGGTGAAGCATGGCGATCCCCGGCCGGGAATGCTCTTCGAGTTGGCGCACGCGAGCGATCTGAAACTCCAGTGCGGCTCGAATATCGGGTGTAAGTATTCGGCGTTCAAGATCGTCACGGCTGACATTGAACTGCGCTAAGTCATCAAGCGGTAGATAGACCCGTCCACGCTCAAGGTCCTCGCCAACATCGCGAACAAAGTTCGCCAACTGGAAGGCAACCCCAAGATCCTTGGCACGTTCGAAGGCCTCTGGGGATGTGGGCTCGAGGATCGGCACCATCTGTAGGCCAATCACCGCGGCCGATCCATAGACGTACTCATAGAGATCGTCGTATGTCTGGTAGTGCGTGACAGTGAGGTCCATCTTCATCGAATGGATGAACGCCTCGAAGTACTCGATCGGAATGTTCCAGCGCAGCACGGTGTCCACGACTGCCATGCAGACCGGATCATCGCTGTGGCCTCGCTGAAGGTCGATGAAGAACTTGTCGGCCCACGAATCGAGCCATTCGGCCTTTTGCGACTCAGTAAGGGTCGACGCAAGGTCGTCAACAATCTCGTCCGCGTAGCGAGCAAAGCCATACAGGGCGTGCACGTAAGGTCGCTTGGCCGCAGGGAGCAGCAGGGTGGCGAGGTAGTACGTCTTGCCATGGTCAGCATTGAGCTGGCGGCAGCGCTCGTATGACTCGCGCATCGCCGGGTTGGTTACCCCGGCCAGATCTAGTTCGCGAGTGCTCATGGGTAAATCTTTGCATTGACTGCAGGCCTTGGCGCGAGCGCCGTGCGACGATACGTCCGTGCTGAACAAAAATGGTCCTCGACGTGCGCATCGTGACCGCACCGCAACTGCCGTTGCTTCGATGGTGTGCCTAGCGGCGATGGTCGCGACGCTTACCGGTTGTGGCCCAAGTGCCAGCACATCACCGGCTGTTTCGATCTCGGCATACCCAACGTCAACAAGTAGCCAGTCGGCGTCGGCTTCTCCGAAGCCGGTCCCGAGCGGTCCCACACTTGCTCCGGCCCAGCCTGTTTCGAATCTTCCGACGATCACCGTTGCAAAGTTGCCGCCGGAGGGTCGCACAACACTCAAACTCATCGCGTCGAATGGACCATTTCCCTATTCCAAAGATGGGGTTGTGTTTTCGAATCGGGAACGCCGATTGCCCAAACATGACCAAGGCTGGTACCACGAGTACACCGTCGTAACGCCGGGTTCTTCGGACAGAGGTGCGCGTCGAATCATTAGCGGACGTCAAGGCGAGCGCTACTACACCGCAGATCATTATGCGAGTTTCCGTGAAGTAATCCAAGGAGTGTCAGGGTCATGAGCGGTAGGTCGAAAAATCCAGCACTGAAGAAGTTGAGCGGGATCGTTCAGTCGACTGGTTCCCTTGAGCAGTTGGAACTGGCTGCCGATGCGCTTGGCTGGAGGTGCATCGCACTTGACGGTGCCGAGGTCATGGACAAGGACGCGTTCCTCGA
>JBAXUN010000179.1:0-2733 GCA_037129655.1 Actinomycetes bacterium | reverse complement strand
AAGGCCGCAGCACAGTTGCAATGGCTAACGCAGCGTTCCCTCGCACGATCCAAGCCGTCGACACATGGCAGGGTTCACCGTCAGAATTGTCCGAGAAGCTCGCCCAACACCGTGACGTATTCGCGCAGTGGCAGGCGAACATCGAGATGCTCACACGCTCAAACGTCGTCGCTCACCGGATGGGGTGGCGAGAGTTCGTCCCCACCGTGAGCGAACCGTTGGCGTTGTGTTTCATCGACGCTGAACATTCCTACATCGAGGTGCGTGACAACCTCCTCGCCGTGATCCCGTTGATGTCGCCCGGCGGCATCATCTGCGGCGACGACGTTCATCACCCACCGGTGCGTCAAGCCCTCACTGAGGTGCTTGGCGAATGGTCCGAAGCGGCGTCGTTGTTCATCTGGCAGGTGCCAGCATGAGCCTCGAAACCGAATACAACCGTGTCGCTGGTGAACCGTCAGACATTGTCGAACACTTGCCCAAGTTCGTGGCGATGGTCCACGAGCTCGACGCCCAACATGTCATCGAGCTTGGCACCCGTACCGGTGTGTCGACGCTTGCATGGCTGTACGCGTTGGAGTCAACCGGCGGGCGGCTCACGTCAATCGACATCGACGAAGCGCCACCGATCGGGACGTACCCACACTGGACATTCATCCAGTCGGACGATCTCGCACCGGCCGTCGTGTCGTCGCTCGACGAAGCCGACATTGTCTTCATCGACACCAGTCACTTGTACGCACAGACAATCCAAGAGCTTCACACGTACCGCTGGTTGGTCCGTAGCGGCGGGCTGTTGGTGCTGCATGACACTGAGCTACCAATGCCGGAAACGGCGCTACCGGGCGAACCACGGTTCCCTGTCAAGAAGGCTGTCATGGAGTTCATTCGTGACACCGGCTTTGAGTACATCATCCACCCAGAATGCTGGGGCCTCGCGATCATCAAGGTGGTATAGCAGTGACGATCACGAACGCTTACACAACGCTGGCGCTGCTCAAGGGTGAACTCGGAGCATCAACCGACACCGCTGACGACGCCAAGATGGAACGGGCCATCTCGGCAGCGTCTCGTCAGATTGACCGCTACGTCGGTCGCCCTCACGGGTTCTGGCAAGACTCAACCGTTCAGGATCGTGACTACTTCTCGGACTCTGGGCAGATGTGCTACGTCGACGACATCTCAACAGCGACCGGCCTCGTCGTCAAGGTAGACGTGAACGACGACGGGGCCTTTGCGCAGACGTTGACAATCACCACCAACTTCATTGTCGGCCCGGTCAACGCCCAAGACGAAGTACCCCAGCGCCCGTACAACTGGATTCGCATCGTTGATTACGGCGCGTCGATGTTCTACCGGTGGCCGTCAGGGCGTCCCAACGTTCGCGTCACCGCCAAGTTCGGCTGGCCCGCAATCCCTGACGACGTCGCCCAAGCGTGCCTCGTTCAATCAGCGCACCTGTACAAGGCGTCGAGCGCAGCGTTCGGCTTGGTGCAGATGGGCATGGACGGCAACATCTGGCGGCTTTCGGCACGGCTCAACCCGATCGCTGAAGGCTTGCTCGACGACTACGTGGCGCACCAGTGACAACCATTGCTGACGTTCGTGTCGCAATCGCCGCCGCTGTTGACTCGGTGCCAGGGCTTGTCTGCTTCCCGTACGAATCGGACATCATCACGCAGCTGCCCGCTGCGTACATCGGGCGCGGCTCGATGAACCCTGACTTGGTTCTGTCAGGCACCAAGCAGGTGTACAACTTCACGGTGTTGCTGTACACGCAACGAGTCCTTGAGCGCCAAGCCCAAGTGCAACTCGATGCGTTCTGCGACATGGCCGGCAGCTTGTCGGTACGCACCGCCATCGAGGACGAAACCTTGTACACGGCGAACCTTGTGCATTACGTCAACGTAAAAACAGTATCCGAGACAATGGAGTCGCTCATCGCTGGTGTGCCGTACTTCGTAGTCAAGTTTGAGATTGAGGCGGTCTGGTAATGGCATTCAAGAATGCACAGAGTTCACGTATCCTGTTGGGTGCGCTCAACTATTCCGGCTACGCCACCAACGTGTCGTTCGGTACAACGTCCGACGCCCTTGACGTGACGACATTGATCGACACCGCCAAGAAGTACATCGTCGGCGCGACACAGGCCAACTACACCATCGCCGTCAACCTTGACACCGACACAACCGCTGGCGGCTTGTGGTCGAACGCTACGACGTTCAAGACGACGCAGCCTTCGCCGCTGTCGTACGCACCGTCGGGCTTCACCACCGGCTCAGAGGTGTGGCTTGTCAGCGCGTTGGAGTCGACGTTCTCGTCGCAGTCAACCAACGACGGACTCGTGACGGCTTCACTGGCCGGCATCGCCGACGGTGCGTTCGACGCTGGCCTTGTTGTTGAAGACTTGACGTCGATCTCTGCTACCGGCAACGGCACCGCACGCGATCAGACGACAGCGACAACCAACGGCGGCGTCGCCCACTTACACCTGACGGCGTTCAGCGGTGTCACCTCGAGCATCGTGACGATTGAGCATTCAGTCGACGGCGCTACAGCATGGGCAACGCTAGTCACCTTCGCTGCTGCCACCGGCTTGACGTCTGAGCGTGTGGTTGTCGCCGCCGGTACAACCGTGCGACGTTACCTGCGAGTCGTTGACACGCTCACCGGCACGCCTATTTACACCCGTTCGGTGTCATTCGCTCGTCGCTAGTAACACCTAAATCCTCG
>JBAXUN010000178.1:0-2812 GCA_037129655.1 Actinomycetes bacterium | reverse complement strand
CTGCGAATCCAGCCAGCGATGCGGCCAGTCAACGACAACCTCGTCGGCATCAGGCATCCGCTTACGAGTGGCAAAAATCTCGCGCGCATCAACGACTGTGACATGGAAGCCAAGCAGTTTGCCAGCCTTGGCCAGAGCTGCCGAAAAATCGATCGCACCGAAAATAACCATGCGCGGAGCCGGCGAATACGAGGCCACGAACACCTCAAGATCAGTACCGAGACGCTCACCTTCAGAGCCGTAGTGCAAGAAGCCCGTCGTCCCAGATTCCAACAGCCCCAATACATCTGCGCCAATGGTGTCGTTCAATCGTGACGTACCAAGGTCGCCTTCAACCCCGCTCTCGCGGACAACGAGGTGACGGCCAACCCCATGCGGCCCTTTCACAATCGTCGCCACTGCCACCGGTTCACCAGCATCGATACTCGAGGCGATTCCGGGAAGCTCGGGCCACGTCTGCGCGTTAACCGGCTCGATGAAGACCTCGAGAATGCCGCCACAGGTGAGCCCAACCGCATACGCATCGCCATCACTGACGCCATATGTCTCGTAGCGGTAGCCGCCTTCGGCGATGATGTCGTTGCCCACTTCGTAGAGGGCTCCCTCGACGCATCCACCACTTACAGAGCCGACCGCCTCGCCGCCATCGATAACGAGCATTGAGGCTCCGGCTGGGCGCGGTGCCGAGCGCCACGTGCGCACGACGGTACCCATGGCGACCTTGTCGCCACGTTCGTATGCCGCTACGAGTGCAGGCAGTACTTCACGCATAAATCTCTGGCCTCCATTGCGCAGTTCTACGGTGCTACGTCAATAATGACTCGCATGACCGTGATTCGGCGCGCTGATGTCGTAACTGACCCCATCGTCGTGGGCGATGTGGAGACCCTAGTGGCAGATCCAAGCGCCGGCGCAGTCGTGAGCTTCAGCGGTGATGTTCGCGATCATGACCATGGACGTACCGTCGCGACGCTCACGTATGAAGCGCACCCAACGGCTACAGCCATCACCGCGGAGGTCGCGAACGAGGTCGCAGCACGTCATGACGTGGTTGCCATCGCGGTCATCCACCGGGTCGGACCAATCAGTATTGGCGAATCGGCATTGGTAGTGGCAGTCTCTAGCGCACACCGTAAGGAAGCTTTCGCAGCGTGCGCCGACCTCGTCGACACGATCAAAGAACGCCTTCCGGTGTGGAAACATCAGGTTTTTACCGACGGAACAGATGAGTGGGTGAATTGCGCATGACGGCCACCGCCGTGAGCACGGAGCCGCTCGTCGACTCGTACGGTCGCGTTCATCGCGATCTGCGCGTCTCGCTCACCGACAGGTGCAACCTGCGCTGCACCTATTGCATGCCTGCAGATTTCGCTGATTGGCTTCCGGGCCCAAGCCTTCTCACGACCAACGAGATGATGCTGTTGGTTGGGGTTGCGGTTGACCTCGGAATCACGGGTATCAGGCTGACCGGCGGTGAGCCGCTTCTACGCGGCGATGCCGTCGAGGTCGTCCGCCTGATCACCTCACTACCCAAACCGCCCGAGGTCAGTGTCACCACAAATGGCTTGCGCCTCAGTCAACTAGCCGCACCACTTCGCGATGCCGGCCTCACCCGAGTAAACGTCAGCCTCGACACCCTTGATCGTCAACGATTCCTCGAGCTCACCAAGCGCGACAGGTTCGACGACGTGATCGCGGGCATGAAGGCGGCTCAGGCGGCGGGCTTGTCCCCCGTCAAGGTCAACAGCGTCCTCATGCGTGGTGTAAACGATGACGAGGCCGTGTCACTGCTAAAGCGTTCACTTTCCGAGGGCTGGCGTTTGCGGTTCATCGAGCAGATGCCACTCGACGCAGGAGGCACGTGGGATCGCTCGTCCATGATCACCGCGGATCAGATTCACGCAATGCTGTCTGAAGAGTTCACCCTCACTGAAAAGCCCGGCCGTGGATCAGCACCGGCCGAGGAGTTCTATGTGAACGGCGGCCCTGAGACTGTGGGCATCATCGCGAGTGTGAGCAAGCCATTCTGCGCAGCCTGTGATCGCTTGCGCTTAACCGCCGACGGCCAAGTGCGGAACTGCCTGTTCGCACGTGACGAGATGGACATGATGACTGTCCTTCGCGACGAGTCACTAAGCCCGGATCAGATTCGTGCTGAGGTCGAGCGTCGGCTTCGCAAGGTAATCAGCGACAAGCTTCCAGGTCACGGGATCAACGATCCGCTGTTCATCCAGCCGATAAGGCCAATGAGCGCAATCGGGGGCTAGGCCCCCGCTAAGAGCGTGGCTCAGCGGCCATGCTCAGCCACCGGCGAATGGTGGCAGTACGTCGACGCGACCGCCAGGCGGCACTGGCATCTCCCGATCGCTATTGCGAGCAGCAATTCCGTCGATGAGATACGAGCATCTAGGCAAAACCTCGGCCAGGGCCGGTGAGTGCGCAGCCAAGTGATTGAGAACGTTCCCCAGCGGCCCCGGCACACAGTGCATGAGATCTACCCCGGCTGCAGCGCGAGCCGCAGCGAACAGGTGAATATCGACCGGCTTATCGTGCGTCATGATCCCACCTTAAACCCTCCGGAATGCCGCCCCGCAGCGATTTATCCCCTGACGCCGTACACAGTCGGCGTGCGGATTGCGAACGATCTAGTTCAACTAGCGGTGGGCGCAACTTAGGTCTAACCTCAGGCCGTTAGGTGTGGTCCAGATCACCACGCCCCTGCGCTACTTCAGGAGAGCTTCATGGAATTGCAGAACTCATTCGTTGTCCCGGCCGACATGGAGACGGCTTGGGAAACCCTTCAGAACGTTGA
>JBAXUN010000177.1:0-2831 GCA_037129655.1 Actinomycetes bacterium | reverse complement strand
GATGATGGACGTCGCAATGGCAGGTTCTTCGTCGCCACGGCGTAGGCACCTTCGAGATCGACACCATCGCGCTCCATGATGACACTCATCTCGTCATCGGCCATGGGAGTGCGTACCCAGCCGGGTGAGACGGCGTTGACGCGCACGTCGCGCGGGCCGAGATCGACGGCTAGGGAGCGCGTCATCATGATGAGCGCGGCCTTGGATGCGGAGTACGCGGCGGCATTTGGTACGGCCACAAGCCCACCGACGGAGGCGATGTTGATAACACTGCCGCCACGCGCAACAAGTGAATCCTCGTACAGCCGCACGAGAGCTAGCGGGGCATCGACGTGTACGCCCGCGTTTTCAAGCCAGTTATCGCTGAAGATCCCGGCGTTATTTACGACGATATCGACGGCCGGTAGGGCTGCGGCGAGTGAGGCTCGATCGGTTTCGCTCGTGATGTCGCAGACGACGTAAGGCAGGCCGGCGGCTTGAAGTGTTTCTTCGCGACGCCCGGTGATCGTGACGGATGCACCCTCGTCAGCAAATCGCTGCGCGATGGCCAGGCCAATGCCGCTGCCGCCGCCGGTAACAAGTACCTGCTGGCCGGTAAAGCGATGGACCGAAGCCATGGTTTCTGGGTTCACGATTACGGTGCTGCTGGGGCGTTGGTGCGCGGCACAACGTCAGCATTGACCACGCGTGCCACGAACCGATCGACGAGTTCATACGTACGCGTAGCGGCCTCATCGGTGCCAGCCTGGGTTTCGCGAAGTAGGGCGTCGGGATCAAGGCCGTGGTCGAGCATCGACTTTTCACCGCCATTGGCAAGCCAGAGATCGAGAGTTGATGCGGTGAGCTCGGGGTGAAATTGCAGGCCCAGGCTTCGTCCAAGAGTGAATGCCTGCGGCCCGATGGGGGTGCGGGCGAAGGTTGTGGCGTTGCTCGGCGCGATGAACTGGTCGTAATGCCACTGGAACCATGGGCCCGAGCCGACGAGATCGGCGTCGTCGGTGTCGATTGCGTACCAGCCGATTTCGGCATCGGGAGCGCGATGCACACTGCCACCCGTCGCTGCGGCTAGAGCCTGGCCGCCGAAGCAGATGCCGAAGATTGGAATTCCGGCGTCGTGGGCGGTGCCCAGCAGATCAAGCTCTGGCCCGATCCAGTTGCCGATGCGCTCGTCGTCATAGACCGACCACGGAGCACCCATGGGAATGATGAGATCGAAACTGAGTGGGTCGGGGAACTCGACCGTTACGTTGGGGGAGTGTGCGTTCTCGCCGGATACGACGTTGAACTCGACGAGGTCGTAGCCGTGGCTGGCGAAGCGCTCGCCGACGGGACCAAGGGGCGAGGTGTGATCCTGCTGAATGAATAGCGCCCGCACGGACGACTCCTTTCGTTCGGAACCGAACGTATTGCCCCGCTGCCGTTGCGTCAACGTGGACGAACGACTTTGCCGTGAAATCTGGGCCTAGACCCCTTCCGTGAAGCGGTGAAACCGACTATCTTTCCATTAAATGTTCGGACCCGAACGAATCTTTCGAACTCCCGGGAGAATGACTTATGGAAGACGTCGACGTCAGCGCGGTAGTAGCGGATCTGCGGTCGCGTGGAATTGATGTCATCAGAGCCTCGTACACGGACATGATCGGTACTGATCGTGGTCGCGATGTGCTGATCGATGAGCTTGCGAATGTGATGGGACATGGCATGGCGTTCTGCCGTGCGGTGTTCCACACCTCGCCGATGGGTGACGTAGTCCCCGTCCAGGGCGGTATCGAGGATGGACTCCCGGACATCAAGGCGATCCCTGACTTGAACACCCTGACCACGATGCCGTGGGAAGACGGTGTGGCCTGGGTGATCGCCGATACGTTCACCCACCACGGTGATCCAGCTCCTGAGTCGCCGCGCAATGTTGCTCGTGGCGTCTCGGACAAGCTCGCCAGCCTAGGCCTGCGTGCTGTGATCGGTCCGGAGCTTGAGTTCTACCTGATGGAGCCAGATCCCGCTGGCGCCAACGGAATGCGTCGCTATGCCGATGCCGTCGGAAACGTCTATGTCGTTGGACGTAAGGGTGATCCGCGTGGAATTCTGCTGAAGATGCTGCGTTACTTGCGCGACACCGGCATGCAGGTGACGGCCGCAAACCACGAGTTCTGTCCGGGCCAGTTTGAGATCAACCTCAATCATTCAGAGCTGTTGGACGCAGCTGACCGCGCGTTCCGGATGAAGTCCGGTGTGCAGGAGATCGCTCGTCATGAGGGTCTGGAAGCAACGTTCATGGCAAAGCCATTTAATGACGAGGGTGGTAGCGGTTTCCACCTGCACCTCTCGCTCGTTGATGAGAGCGGTACCAACGTCTTCGGCGATGCCGATGGCCCTGACGAGCTTTCAGCCGTTGGACGTTCGGCCATCGCTGGTGTGCTGGCCCATGCGCCGGCACTTGCCGCAATCCTGAACCCAACGATCAACTCGTACAAGCGATTCGGCCCAGACACCCTCGCTCCCTGGTTAATTGACTGGGGCTTGGACAATCGCAGTGCGATGGTGCGTATTCCACCGGAGCGCGGGGGAGCGACTCGCATGGAGGTGCGCCTCGGCGATGCCACCGCGAACCCCTACTTGGCAATGGCCGCCGTTGGGGCTGCTGTGTACCTCGGTGTGCGCGACAAGCTTGAGCCACCGGCAGCTTTGGAGGGTTACGGCTACAACCCCGAAAGCGCACCGATGCTGCCGCAGTCACTGCCCGAGGCGCTCGACGCACTTGAGGCCGACACTGAATTGGTTGAGGTACTCGGAGAATTCTTCGTCACCTCATTCCTGCAGTACAAGCGCAA
>JBAXUN010000176.1:0-2854 GCA_037129655.1 Actinomycetes bacterium | reverse complement strand
GTGTCGACGTTGTCGTCTCGAATCACGTTCTTGAGCACGTTGGTGAACGGGATCAGCAAGCCGAGTATCTTCGCGAAATTCATCGGGTGCTTAAGCCCGGCGGTTGGGTTTACCTCGCGATCCCCAACAAGTACCGCCTCATGGAAGCCCACTACGGACTTCCGCTTCTGAGTTGGCTACCGCAGGGGCTGGCCGATCGGTTCGTGCGGGTGACGGGCAAGGGGGAGTGGTACGACGTTGATCCGCTAAGCCGCTCGTCTTTACGTGCAGCGCTTATGTCAGCCGGATTGAAGCCCACGGATGTCACCGGCGATATCGCTCGTCGCGAATTGGCCAAACTTCCGGCTGGCCCGACCCTGTCCAGCCTTCCTGCGAAGTTGCTGGAGCCGGCCTTACAGATCGTTCCGACTTTCGTCGTTCTCGCGCAAAAGCCATAGCCTTCAGGATCTCTCGACCTCAAGTGCTGAGACGTCAGCGTAGTGAAGCGCTGCTGCCTTGGTCAACTGTGCCGAGCCATTTCGTTGACAGCCATAAACCGATTGCGGCGGCACATGCAGTGCCCAGGGCCAAACCGGCCAGTGCCGCGCTGGCACCCCATGACTGAACTCCCACTACGGCAGTGAGCAACGTGAGAGCTGTTGCAATAGCTCGCATCGACAGGAAACCTCGGCCATGACGTTTGGCGCGAAGCAGCGACGCGGTAATCACGTAGGGCGCGCTTGCTGCTACGTAACAAGCGGTGAGCCAGATTAGCGGGGTTGATATTGGCGCTGTGACAGCGCCGACATGACGCAGAATAGGCAGAACGATCAGTGAGGCAGCAAAGAACAGAGCCAGCCCGGCGACGATCGCAAAACCGACGTATTTGGCCAGGTTTGTAGCGTTCGCACCTTCACGGGTAATCGTCGGCACCAAAACTGTTTGTGCCGCGAGGTAAACCAAGAGAGCGGGGTTCGCCAGCAGTAGGGCAAGCCGCAAAACGCCGAGCGTTTGAGTTCCGGCAGCGGCCGCTACGAAAAACCACAACCCTTGATTGCCCAGTAGATACAGCGACGTGTCCAGCAACGTGGGAATTCCAAGTTTGCGGTTTGCCTGCCACCACGTCATGGCCGCTGACGGTGAGCGCGGCCGGAGCCCCGTGACGTGCAGCCCCCACGCAACGCTGATCACGGCCCCGAGCCCCCAGGCGGCAATTGCAACGGTGACCGATCGAGTGCTGGCTATGGCGATAACGCTCAGCAGTGAAACACCGAGCCAGATGAGATCCAAGGTCGCCGACATTCGCGGATTCAACGACCAAAAACCGATGTAACGAAGGAGATCCTGGGCGAGTACCGCTGGCAGGGCGAGCCCGACGATGAGCCAACTCAGATCGTGTGTCAGCCCAGCGATAACCGCGAAAACGGTGAAAGCAACCACTGCGATCGCCAGGACGAGTCCAAGAAGCGACGATGTGCGCGCGTCACCCCCGATGTCACCAGTGGGCGCGTCGTCCGCGAGCAGAACATCGCTGAAGGCCGCCCGAACGACGTAAAGCACGGTGATGAGTGCCGCATATCGCACGGTCCACTGGCCCAGACCGGCTAGTCCGATGAATACGGTGATCGCTAACTCAATAACCACATTGCTACCAGCCGAGGCTGCTTGGCTGATAGACGACCAACTCGTCACCCCCGTGAGGCGACGCGGTGCCTGCGTCACTGCGGATTTGCAGACGAGGTCATGGCCGAGCCGCCCGAGTGTTGAGGGTCGTCTGTGGCGAGAACGACCTTGATTGATTCGCCCGTCACCTTGGTGATGCTCGACTCGAGGGCGTTGATGAACTGAGCACTTCGACTATCACGCTCGTATCCGTGAACGCCGGCGAATTTCGTTGCGTCAGAGAAATCGAGTTCCAGCACACCGTTATCCAGCTTCGCGATCCGACCATCGAACATGGCCAGCCATGCAGATCGTGAGACTAACTCGAGTTCATCGAGAATCTCGACCCATCGTGACTTGAGTGTTGTAGCGTCCATCACGGTCCAACCGTAGTGCGCTGGGCGGGTCGCGCGCATCGTCAACGAGTTTGCGCGACTAACGTGGTGTTTATGAAGCGGTGGCTACTTTTACTCTTGGGGATTTTCTTAATCCTTCTGGGCGTATCAGCCGCGGGCGTTGCAGGTAGCGCCCTTGCGATGTTCGGCTCGGATGAGTCGGTGTCGACGTCGACCACGACGGCACACGCAACAGGTGCCGCCCTTGTCGTGGAGAACATTCGCATTGACGCGAGCAGCATCCCGGTGCCGCGTGGTTTCGGGTCGCTGCGGCTCACTGCGAGCTCTCCGACGTCGTCATCGCTATTCATCGGGTCATCGACACCCGCCAATGTCGACACGTACCTGACGGGTGCTCCGTACGACGTTGTCATCGACCTCACTTCTGGCGAACGGGTCACTACCCGTTCGGTTCCGGGCAGCCAGCGCCCGTCGCCTCCAGAAAGTCAATCAATTTGGAAAGCCAAGGCGAGCGGGCCGAACCCGTCGATCCCAACGACCGCGGGCAATAAAGACACCATCGTGGTCATGAATTCCGATGCGTCATCTGGTGTGACGGCAGATCTCGGAGTGTCGCTCACGGTCCCTGGTCTTTGGCGAATCGGCTGGATCATGGTGGGCGTAGGCGTTCTTAGCGTCGTTCTCGGGGGGCTGGCCCTCTGGCGATCCGCGGTGACTAGGCGACGGGGTAAGCACTCGTCGTCGCACAATCATGTGGAGGTGGAACCTGCCCCTGAATCGTCGATCGCACCGGTGCCGGTTTCGACCGCACTAGCGATTTACCCTCAGGTTCCGTTTTCAGTTCCAACACCCGCGCC
>JBAXUN010000175.1:0-2881 GCA_037129655.1 Actinomycetes bacterium | reverse complement strand
TCGACAAGGGCTACATCTCGCCTTACTTCGTCACCGATGCAGAGCGCATGGAAGCCGTTCTTGACGACGCACTGATCCTGCTCGTCCAGGGCAAGATCTCCAGCGTCTCTGAGCTTCTTCCGCTGCTTGAGAAGGTCGTTCAGGCCGGCAAGCCGCTGTTCATCATCGCCGAAGATGTTGATGGAGAAGCACTTTCCACGCTCGTCGTAAACCGCATCCGCGGCACCTTCGCTTCTGTCTCCGTCAAGGCCCCGGCCTTCGGTGATCGTCGCAAGGCAATCCTGGAAGACATCGCCGTCCTCACTGGCTCACAGGTTGTTGCCGCTGAGGTTGGTCTCAAGCTCGATCAGGTCGGCCTGGATGTGCTGGGCTCAGCCCGACGTATCGTCGTCACCAAGGACAACTCCACCATCATCGATGGTGGCGGCGCCCACGACGCAGTGACCGGCCGTGTGAACCAGCTCAAGGCCGAGATCGAAAACACCGACAGTGACTGGGATCGCGAGAAGCTCAATGAGCGCCTCGCCAAGCTCGCGGGTGGTGTTTGCGTAATCAAGGTCGGCGCACATACCGAGGTTGAGCTCAAGGAAAAGAAGCACCGCATCGAAGATGCAGTTTCTGCGACCCGTGCGGCAATCGAAGAGGGCATCGTCGCCGGTGGTGGATCGGCACTCGTGCACGCATCTGCCGTCCTCGACGGTGACCTTGGCTTGACTGGTGACGAAGCGACGGGCGTCAGCATCGTTCGCAAGTCCGCCGGTGAGCCACTGCGATGGATCGCCGAGAACGCTGGCGAGCCTGGCTACGTTGTCGTATCCAAGGTTAAGGAACTGCCCGTTGGTTCTGGCTACAACGCTGCCACTGATGTCTACGAAGACCTCATGGCTGCTGGTGTAATCGACCCGGTGAAGGTAACGCGTTCTGCGCTTGCCAACGCCGCTTCTATCGCCGCGATGCTTCTGACCACTGAGGCACTCGTTGTTGAGAAGAAGGAAGACGACGGCGGCGACCACGGTCATGGTCACTCACACGGAGCTGGTGGCCACGGCCACTAAGCTTCCCGTTTCACAACGAAGCCCCCGCCGCGAATTCGCTGGCGGGGGCTTCGTCTATTGAGTGGTTCGGGCTTGATCGACGGGCTTCCAATTAAATGCGATTACGCAGTCCGGCTGACGTGATCGTTGAGCCGACGTCGTACGAAAATTACCTCACGGTCCTCCTCGGACAGACCACCCCAGACTCCATAGGGCTCGCGCACGGTTAGAGCGTGCTGCGCGCATTCGTTGATCACGGGGCAGCGGCCACAAATTGACTTGGCAGCTCGCTCGCGGGCTACGCGTGATGGTCCGCGCTCACCCTCCGGGTGGAAGAAAACTTCGCTGTCTTCTCCGCGGCAGGCTCCGTCAATCTGCCAATCCCAAATATCTGCATTGGGGCCTGGAAGTCGGGATACGTCAGCCATGTCGTCCTCCTGGGTAGTGCGTGGTTCGTCTGGATTTCTGAAAGGTAGCACTGCGTCAAAAGTGGGTCAACTAGCAAAACTGAACAACTTGTGAACAACTTTGAATTCTCGGCTTGGGCGATCCGAGACCAGGGCGATTCAGCTTGATCGTGTATCCTCTGACCTGCGGTGATGCTTGTTATCCGTCGATCAAGCAGAAGAGAGCGGGTGGGAATCCCCGATTTTTCTTGCGTAAATCGAGAGGAAACCAGGGTGTCGTATTGTGCGTCAAATTGGCCGTCTCGGAGGCCCGTCCGTCCGTGTCCCGTGACTTCGAAATGCGTATAACGGATCAAGGCACCACACTTGGGGGGCCATGAGTGAAATACATCGCCTCGTTCCCAGTGACCCGTCCGTCTCGTCTGAGGCGGGCCTGACGGTCGCTATCTTGGCTCGACGCCTTGGCGTGGCTCCGGCTACTCTGCGCACGTGGGATCGCCGGTACGCGTTGGGTCCGTCTGAGCGAACTGCCGGCAGCCACCGCCGGTACAGCAGCGAGGACATCGCCCGACTCGACGTCATGCGTCGACTGCTCAATCAGGGCATTGCGCCGCAGGAAGCGGCCCGCATCGCGAAGTCTCAAGATGTGTCGGCCCAAGCAGCACTCGTGCTGGCCTCACTCGTTGGCGGCGCCGAAGAGGTCGGTGACGACACAGTGGTCGATGTCACCCCGTTCGCACGGCCATTTGTTTCAGAGCCCGGTGGCGCGGAGGTCTATTCGATCTCCAGCGGGATCGCGTCCGTACGCGGAGTCGCGAGCGCGGCGATGTCGTTGGACAACGGTGCCTGCACTGGCCTGATCAAAGACGCCATTGAGCGCCGCGGTGTCGTATGGACGTGGGAGCACATGCTGGTGCCCGTGTTGATCGATGTCGGAAACCGATGGGCCTCTACGGGTCGAGGAATTGCAGTCGAACACGTGCTGTCTGACTCCATCACGAGCGCCTTCAATTCGGTGTGTGCTCGAGTTACGTCAGCGGTGAATGCTCGTCCCGTACTTCTGGCCTGCTCAGACGAGGAACAGCATGCGCTGCCGCTGCACGCAGTTGCAGCTGCGCTTGCAGAGCGACGGATCATGTCACGCAATCTCGGTGCGCGTGTTCCACCTGAGGTTTTGATGTCCGCGGTTCGCCGTACCGGTCCTGCAGCAGTCCTGGTGTGGTCGTACTTGCCGAAGACTGGTGATCCGTCCCAACTGGCAGACCTTCCCGCCATGCGGCCTGTTCCATTGGTATTGGCCGCTGGTCCAGGTTGGGCACCAGAGATGCCTCAGGATGTTCTTCGGGTTCGCTCGTTGGTCGAGGCGGTTACCTCGATCTCGAACGCTGTAGACGCATAAGAGTCTGACGGCGCCCTTTCATCAGTTGCGCACGTCCTCCA
>JBAXUN010000174.1:0-2989 GCA_037129655.1 Actinomycetes bacterium | reverse complement strand
CGGCCGACAATCATTGCACCCGTTGGGAAATCGGGGCCTTTGATACGCTCGAGCAACGCTTCTAGAAGTTCCTCACGAGAGGCCTCCGGGTGGGCAAGTGCCCACTGCACGCCTTCTGAAACTTCACCGAGGTTGTGCGGTGGAATATTCGTCGCCATGCCGACGGCGATACCCGCACTTCCGTTCACCAAAAGATTGGGGAAGCGAGCGGGAAGAATCACCGGCTCTTGGGTACGTCCGTCGTAGTTCGGCGTGAAGTCGACCGTATCTTCGTCGATATCGCGGACCATCTCCATGGCCAGCTGTGCCATGCGAGCTTCGGTGTAACGCATTGCCGCAGCGGGGTCGATACCCGGCGATCCGAAGTTGCCCTGTCCTTGAACGAGCGGGTAACGCAATGCCCACGGCTGAGCCAGGCGAACCAACGTGTCGTAGATGGCGCTATCACCGTGCGGGTGATAATTGCCCATCACATCACCGACGATGCGAGCACACTTGGAGAACCCGCGATCTGGCCGGTAGCCGCCGTCGAACATCGCGTACAAGACGCGGCGGTGCACCGGCTTGAGACCGTCACGAACATCGGGCAGTGCACGAGACACGATGACGGACATCGCATAGTCCATATAGGACCGCTGCATCTCGACCTGAAGGTCAACTGCCTCGATGCCACGTTCCCCGGCAGGTTCGGTAGAGGTCACGATGTCGTCAGGCACAAATCATCCTTTGTAGATCTCTTGATTGAATCTGTCACGATCTGGTTCGGGTCTTGTTAGATATCGAGGAAGCGCACGTCGCGAGCATTGCGCTGAATGAATGCCCGTCGAGCTTCGACGTCTTCACCCATCAACACACTGAACATTTCGTCTGCCTGAGCAGCATCGTCGATTGTCACTTGGAGCAGAACTCGGCGTGAGGGATCCATGGTGGTCTCCCACAACTCATCGGCGTTCATTTCACCGAGGCCTTTGTACCGCTGTACTGACTCTTCCTTTGGCAATCGCTTTCCAGCAGCAATGCCGGCTTCTACGACAACTTCGCGCTCACGCTCGGAGTAGACGTACTCGGGCTCTTCGCGGCTCCACTTGATTTTGTACAGCGGTGGCTGAGCGAGGTAAACGTGACCCTGCTCAACGAGCGGCTTCATGAAGCGGAACAGCAGTGTTAGCAACAGCGTCCGAATGTGCTGTCCGTCGATGTCAGCGTCTGCCATCAGCACGACTTTGTTGTAACGGAGGCGATCGATGTTGAACTCATCGTGCACACCCGTACCGAATGCCGAGATCAACGCCTGTACTTCGTTGTTCTGAAGAACCCGGTCGATACGGGCTTTCTCAACATTGAGGATCTTGCCGCGGATAGGAAGGATGGCCTGAGTTCGAGGGTCACGGCCACTACGCGCTGAGCCGCCCGCCGAGTCGCCCTCAACGATGAAGACCTCGCACTCGTCGGGATTATTCGACGAACATTCGATCAACTTGCCCGGCAGACCAGCACCACCCATGAGTCCCTTGCGATTGCGAGCTAGGTCACGGGCCTTCCGAGATGCGATTCGCGCGGTTGCCGCTTGAACAGCCTTGCGGGCAATCTCTTTACCTTCACTGGGATTGGCCTCAAACCACGCGCCGAGCTGGTCATGCACGAGCTTCTGGGTGAACGTTTTGGCTTCGGTGTTACCAAGTTTGCCCTTTGTCTGACCTTCGAACTGCGGCTCACCGAGTTTCACAGAAACGATGGCCGTGAGGCCCTCGCGAATATCTTCACCAGCAAGGTTGGCGTCTTTCTCCTTGAGAATGTTCCATTCGCGCGCAAACTTATTGACCAATGTCGTCAGGGCCGAACGGAATCCCTCTTCGTGAGTTCCGCCTTCGGTGGTGTTGATGGTGTTCGCGAAGGTGTAGACAGACTCGGTGTATCCCTCGTTCCACTGAAGAGCTACCTCAGCAGAAATTCGTCGTTCTTCATCCTCAGCTTCGACATGGATGACATGGGCGTGGGCCGGGCCCTTACTCGCGTTGAGATGTGACACAAAGTCCGAGATGCCACCGTCGTAGCGATACGTCACCTGACGAACGCTTGCCTCAAGCTCGACGACCTCATCGGATTCTTCTGTTGGCACGACGGCTTCCCGTTCGTCCGCCAGATTAATCGTGAGGCCCTTGTTAAGGAAGGCCATCTCCTGAAAACGTCGCGATAGTGTCGAGAAGTCATACGTCGTGGTTTCAAAGATGTCGCCATCAGCCCAGAACGTGACAGTGGTGCCCGTCGAGTCGGTCGCTTCACCGGCAGCCAGCGGAGCCACCGGAACGCCATAGGCGTACGACTGACGGTAAACAATGCCGTTGCGGCGGACCTCGACGTCAAGTTTGTACGACAGAGCGTTCACCACAGAAACACCAACGCCGTGAAGGCCACCCGAAACCGCATACCCGCCACCACCGAACTTTCCTCCGGCGTGCAGAACCGTGAGAACCACCTCAACCGCCGGCTTACCCTCCACCGGGTGGATGTCCACCGGGATTCCACGGCCGTTATCGATGACGCGCACGCCACCATCGTTGAGGAGCGTGACCGAGATCGTGTCGCAATGCCCAGCCAGCGCTTCGTCTACAGAGTTGTCGACGACCTCATGAACCAGGTGATGTAGGCCTCGCTCACCCGTAGAGCCGATGTACATACCGGGACGCTTGCGGACAGCGTCGAGACCTTCGAGAACCTGAATAGCGCTCGCGTCATAAGACACGGGTGGACCTTCCTTTTGTGGGTAAACGGCGGAGTTCTAGCGTCCGCAATCGACCCTCGTGTGTGTCTGTGACCGGCTTGTCGGTCGGGACCGGCCCGGGGGTTCCCGGGCCACGTACGAATTAGCCCCAGTCTACCCTCTCAACGCCGTAGATCGTTGTTTCGAACCCCCGTCGTCAGGGGATATGTCGAAGGGGGTTGCGAGGCTGTGGACGCCGATCTGGACGTTTCAAACGGCTAGGCACCG
>JBAXUN010000173.1:0-2995 GCA_037129655.1 Actinomycetes bacterium | reverse complement strand
CGCGCTCGATACGACCGGTGACAACGGTTCCACGACCAGTGATCGTGAAGACGTCCTCAACAGGCATCAGGAACGGCTTTTCAATGTCACGCTCTGGAGTCGGGATGAAATCATCCACGGCCTTCATGAGCTCGAGGATCGACTCGCCCCACTTGGCGTCACCGTTGAGTGCCGGGAAGGCAGCCACGCGAACGACGGGGATGTCGTCGCCGGGGAACTCGTAGGCCGAGAGGAGCTCGCGAACCTCAAGCTCAACGAGCTCGAGGATTTCCTCATCGTCGACCATGTCGCACTTGTTGAGTGCCACGACGAGCGTCGGAACGCCGACCTGACGGGCAAGCAGCACGTGCTCCTTGGTCTGCGGCATCGGACCATCGGTCGCTGCAACCACGAGGATTGCACCGTCCATCTGGGCTGCGCCGGTGATCATGTTCTTGATGTAGTCAGCGTGACCAGGGCAGTCGACGTGCGCGTAGTGGCGCGCTTCGGTCTGGTACTCGACGTGCGCGATCGAAATCGTGATACCGCGCTGACGCTCTTCTGGCGCCTTGTCGATCTGGTCGAACGGCGTGAACGGGTTCACGTCCGGGTACGCGTCATGAAGCACCTTGGTAATGGCCGCTGTCAGCGTCGTTTTACCGTGGTCAATGTGACCAATGGTGCCGATATTGACGTGCGGCTTAGTCCGCTCGAACTTCGCCTTCGCCACGGTGTCCTCCTGGTGGACGGGATGGTTACGCCGTACGACGTAAATTCCTGGGTGTACTGGTCAGTTGTAGTGCTGGTAGAGCTGGTCTTACATGAGGCCTACGTTCAACCTCGGGTGCGTTTGCCTCGGGACTATTCGCCCTTGGCCTTCGCGATGATCTCGGTCGCCACGTTCGAAGGAACCTGAGCGTACGAGTCGAACTGCATGGAGTAACTCGCTCGACCCTGAGTCTTACTTCGAAGATCTCCGACGTAGCCGAACATCTCTGACAAGGGGACGAGAGCCTTTACAACGCGAGCGCCTGAGCGCTCTTCCATCGCCTGGATCTGGCCACGGCGGGAGTTCAGGTCGCCAATCACTTCACCCATGAAGTCTTCTGGGGTGGTGACCTCAACGGACATCAGCGGTTCGAGAAGAACCGGGCCGGCGCGACGTGCTCCTTCCTTGAATGCCATCGAGCCGGCAATCTTGAACGCGAGTTCTGAGGAGTCAACGTCGTGGTAGGCACCGTCTTGGAGGGTGACCTTCACGCCGACCATGGGGTAGCCGGCAAGAATACCGTTCACCATGGCTTCCTGTGCGCCAGCGTCGACCGAGGGGATGTACTCACGCGGGATACGTCCACCGGTGACAGCATTGACGAATTCGTAACCCTGTTCATTCTCGGCATCGGCTTCGAGTGGCTCGATATCGATCTGCACCTTTGCAAACTGGCCTGAACCACCGGTCTGCTTCTTGTGGGTGTAGTCGATCTTCGGGACCTTCTTGGTGATCGTCTCGCGGTACGCAACCTGCGGCTTACCAACGTTGGCCTCGACGTTGAACTCGCGGCGCATACGATCGACGAGAACCTCCAGGTGAAGCTCGCCCATTCCCGAGATGATGGTCTGGCCGGTCTCTTCGTCCGAACGAACCTGGAAGGTCGGGTCTTCGTCGGAAAGACGCTGGATAGCCGTGCCCAACTTCTCCTGGTCGCTCTTGGTCTTCGGCTCGATTGCAACCGAAATAACCGGAGCGGGGAAGTTCATGGATTCAAGAACAACGGGATGTGCTGCGTCACAAAGGGTTTCGCCCGTGGTGGTGTCCTTGAGACCCATCACAGCGACGATGTCACCCGCGCCTACGCTCGCGATTTCTTCACGCTTATTCGCGTGCATGCGGTAGACCTTGCCGATGCGCTCCTTGCGGCCCTTGACCGAGTTCAGCACCTGGGTGCCGGACTCAAGTACGCCCGAGTAAACGCGGACGTAGGTCAATTTACCGAGGTGTGGATCGGTCATAATCTTGAAGGCAAGTGCCGATAGGGGCTCTGAATCCTTGGGCTGACGCTCGATCAGCGTGTCCTCGTCGCCAACCTTGTGACCCTTGATGGCCTCAACATCGAGCGGAGACGGAAGGTATTCAACAACAGCGTCGAGCATGGGCTGAACGCCCTTGTTCTTGAACGCAGATCCCGTGAGGATCGGAGTCAACTTGTCAGCGAGCGTGGCACGGCGGATGGCTGCGTGAAGCTCGACCTCGGTGGGCTCAACACCCTCGAGGAACTTCTCCATCATTTCGTCGTCATTTTCAGAGATCGTCTCAAGAAGCAGAGCGCGGTACTCGTCGGCCTGATCCTGCAGATCTGCAGGGATGTCGACAATGTCGTAGGCCTCACCCTTTTGGGTGTCATCTGGCCATACGAGTGCCTTCATGCGAACGAGGTCTACGACACCGCGGAAGTCACCCTCCGCGCCAATCGGGATCTGCAGCACAAGTGCGGTGGCGTTCAAACGCTCGCGGATCATGCCCACGCACATGTAAAAGTCAGCACCCGTGCGGTCAAGCTTGTTCACGAAGCAGATGCGCGGCACGTTGTAACGGTCGGCCTGACGCCACACCGTTTCAGACTGTGGCTCGACACCGGCAACCCCGTCGAATACGGCAACGGCACCATCGAGAACGCGCAGTGAACGCTCCACCTCGACGGTGAAGTCAACGTGGCCCGGAGTGTCAATGATGTTGATCTGCACACCATTCCAATGACAGGTCGTTGCAGCAGACGTGATGGTGATACCACGTTCCTGCTCCTGCTCCATCCAGTCCATGGTGGCTGCACCATCGTGGACTTCACCGATCTTGTAGTTGATACCGGTGTAGAAAAGGATGCGCTCGGTGGTCGTGGTCTTGCCAGCATCGATGTGCGCCATGATGCCAATGTTGCGCACAAGGGCGAGATCGACGGCGGTTCCGGTTGCCACGGTATTAACTCCGAATCACAGAAAGGGAAGGAAGGGGAAGAACTAC
>JBAXUN010000172.1:0-3000 GCA_037129655.1 Actinomycetes bacterium | reverse complement strand
TTGGCTGATCGGTGTGCGTTGTCGCTTGCTTTGCCGCTCCATATCGGGCAATCTGTTCGGGTGTCCGATGGTGCGGGGTTGCGCGGCGGTCGGGATAGGGAAGACCCAACGAGTGAGGCTCGAAGGTTCGATGCTTTGCTGTCGTTGGTGGCTGCCAATGTCCCCGAATTTGAGGTGTGGAGACTGGACAGGCACTACGGGGATGAGTTCGACTCAAAGGTGCTGACTCTCTCCGAAGCCTGGGTTTCGGCAATGTCTCACTTGTTTGACGAGGACGATCAGCCGCTTCTCGTGGACACCGTCTGGCCCCGGATTCTTCAGGTCGTTGAGGTCGCCATACTCGTTTCCGACATCTTGTGGTCGGACGAGGCCCGCGAAGCGGACTTTGCGATTGTTGACGGTTTTGCAAGCGCCGGGTTCGTGTGCGACCTGACAGAAAGCCGAGCGTCGATACGAACCTTGCTGCCGTGGATGGGCCCGGAGACTGTTGCGGCGGCTCAGGGTGAAGTGGAGCAGCACTCGCGGTCCCGTGGCTTCGGCGTTGAAGATATCGACTGGTCGGGAGCAGGGTCGTCGTTCATAGGGCTGTCGGTTCGGCCCTTGGATCTTGTACCCACGCCAAGGCCATAGGCAAGCGCCGAGTTACCGCGATGGGCTGAGTGTTCTGCGCCAACGACTGCACTTGCGTTTTCCCGCCACACCGGGCATTCTGCGCCCCTTGCAGGTCGAACTCCCGGTGCGTGACGACGGTCAGATTGATGCAGCGCTGGCCGGGGATGACGAGAGCGAGGGCGGACTCCCGTCAGCCAGAGTTGGTCGTCCTCCATTACGGGCTCCCGCAGGAGGCGGTCCCACGTGCGAACTCACAGCGCTGAACGCTGCCGTCAGCAGCTCGCACAGACATGGACCAACGGTTGTACAGAGCCTGTTCACCTGGGTGAGCGACGATGACGTAACCGTCTGCAGCACTCGCAATGAGGCCGGGCGCCTGGGGGCCGGGCTTGAAATCGAAAGGAATCGAGCCGAGGTCCATGGCCCACACCGTCGCCTGATACCCAGCGGGATCCTTGATAGCTCCGGCATACACGTAGGTCAACGCCGTATGTACCGGGAACTGACATCCACCATAGGGATCGCTATCCGGCGGATCGATCGTTAGACAAGTGAGCCCATCCTTGGCCTGAACAGAAACCCCGAGACTGGCCTCAATGTTGGGCCGGTGCGGGACCAAATTGTGCGCCGCCACCGTGGTCACTCCGGAGCTGTTTGCTGGCAGCGTAGACGGATCACCGCAGCCAGCTGTCGCGCCAATCAAGAGCAGCAATCCCCACAGACGTCTCACTTCATGATCCAAATCCCGGCAGGGCCGTCGAATAGTTTTGACTCGTACCTTCAAACGACGCTTCAAAAATAATGTTTCCAGTGACCTGCGTCGCGCCGAGTGAAGGGCTGAGCGCAACCGGCACAAACGTCAAATAGCTCATTGGAGTGGAACCGAAGGATATGGGATGCAGTGCCGATGGATCGCCATCTGTCAGAAATCGTGGGAGTTTGACGACAAGTACGACGGTCACGTCGACCCGCGTTTCGGCTCGCCCTTCCCGACACCGCCGAGAGAAGTAGCGCCGATCTGCCGATCTGACGCTGGACAATCAACTCTGCTTCGGGCACTCTGATCCGGTGTCCGATGACCCTACAATCCGCTGCCAAACATGGGCACGCCAGCACGCTTCCTTGGACATTTGAGATGAGTCGGGCTGCGTTGTTGGTGGCCGGTGGTGTCTGGCTTGTCATTTCAACGACCTTGGTTCGACGCAGTTTGCGGCGGGTGACGCAAGTGCCTCCGATGGCCCGGCGGCTTGGCGAACGCGGTTCCGTTGATGAATGGCGCGCCGGCAACGAGCGCGCTGCGGCTGTGATGACTTGGTCAGGGGCGGCAATGGTGGTTATAGGCATCGTGGTGGGGATCGTCGCTGGCGTTCGTTGAACGCAAGCCGGAAACTGCTGGCCCCGTCCCTATCTGCTGATCTGGCACTGGACACGGTGAGTGTGGTCCGACATTCTGGGCTGGTGAACGCTGACCGGTCGCCCTCTGTCGATGCACCCCTCTCGCAGGCTCTCATCGGTAGCTGGGAGTTGACGTCACGCATCGATCGCACCGCGGCGGGTGAACCGCTGGTCGATCCGACGCTCGGCACCGACCCGATCGCGCTACTCATCTACGACGCCGCCGGACACTTTGCTGCGCAGTTCATGAAACGCGATCGCAGCCAGGCGGTCGAATCCACGGTGGCGACCGTGTCGCAGAACAACAGTCGCGCGCAAGGTGGGTATGACGCGTACTTCGGGACCTACACCACGGACGACGAGAACAGCACTGTGACACAAGTGCTCAGTGGGGCGTTGTCCCATGAGAACGTCGGGCAGACGTTGACTCGTGAGATGGACGTCGTCGGCGACGACCTGACGATTCAACTTGAGACGGTTGCCGCCACCGGAGAACCCATCACCCGAACGCTGAGATGGCGGCGCGTTGGCTAGCGCCAAGCTGCCGATCGGTGCTGGCCTGAGCTGCTAGGAACTCAAGATGTATTTGGATGACCTTCCTTCGGAATGGCGCGACGACCCGGAGCGGTTCGGCGCTGCCCTCGTCGCCGAAATGCGCGAGCCAGTCCGCCCGGACGATGACGAGCGACCGTGGGCTACAGGATTGCTGCGGTGGGGAGCCGACGGGATCGATGACGATCTCTTGTTCAGCGCTGTCGTGGCGGCATGTGGTCGGGCGACCGGCTGGTCGGAGCGATGGCTTCTGGCCGACGGCGTCATTTCCGACTCGATCAACACTCGGCCTGCGGTGCGCGAGCGCTGGCTTGCAGAATGCGCAGTGAACCCGATGGTTCAAGCCGTCGAGGTCGTACCGGACATTCCGGACGAGTAGCGCCGAGCTGCCGATCTGTGTGCTGCCGAGACGCCACCGAGGCGCCCGGCTGGGTGGCGAAC
>JBAXUN010000171.1:0-3025 GCA_037129655.1 Actinomycetes bacterium | reverse complement strand
AGTTCACGCGTGGCAAATCCGTGGTGAAGATCCTGGCCCGCACCAGTGAGACACACGACCACGTCGACACATTCCTAGGGTTGGCTACAGAGCACATCGAGCACCTCGCAGATATCACCCACTCTGATTCCACCGACACCCTGCTGGAGATGAGCGCGTTCGGTGTCAGCAAGGGAGCAACACTGGCCCGCCTCGCTGGCGAGCTTGGCATCGCTGCTCCACATGTGGCAGCAGCAGGGGACATGCCGAACGACGTCTCCATGATCACGTGGGCCGGCGCCGGGCTCGGCATAGAAGGCGGCCACGAGTGGGTCCTCGAGGCTGCTGACGCGATTATTGCGGGGCCGCACGAGGATGGCATCGCGCACTTCGTGGCAGCCGTTCTCGATAAGCAATAGAACGATCGGACGTAAATAGGTCCGAATTTCGTCACTCCAGTCACACACGTCCCATCCGTGACACATCTGAACATGTTGCCAAGACGATCTTGAAGACGTGTGAACCACATCACAGGCTCCGCGGGGAGTTGTCCCCAATGGGCCTGTCGCGTTGGACCTAAGCGGTAAATCATGGTTACGGTGAAACTGTTAGCCGCCACAGTACGGACCTTCGTACACGGTTAACACGCCTAATCATCGGGCTCTCTCGCCTGATGAACCGGGGACCCACAGCACGTGGGGCGAATCACCGGGTCGAGTAATCGACCCGGGTAGGGCACCTCTTCTGGCCCGAGCCCGTCAGCTAACCCGGTCGGCGACGAGAGGAGTTATTTGTGCTGTCTATTTCGCGACGCCTTTTTTTACCCGCGTCAATCGTCCTTGCGACTGTCCTGAGTGTCGGAGTCGCTGTTACTCCCGCCCAAGCCACCCAAGTTGTTCCGGCCTCAACCACGACCGCGGCGGCAAGTCACGCCTCGTCAGTTGTCACTAGGGCTGCAGCAACACCAATGAGCAGGGCCGCTAACGTCAAGGCCGCTCAGGCAAAGGTTGCCGCTACTCGCGCCGCGCGAGTAGCGCGGATTCGATCTTCGATCGTGTCCGTCGCCCTATCCAAGGTAGGCGCGGCTTATGTAGCTGGCCACGCCGGGCCACGCTCATTCGACTGTTCTGGTCTGGCGCTTTACGTCTACGCCAAGGCTGCCGGCATCTCACTGCCCCACTACTCGCGTGCGCAGTACAGCATGTCGACTCACATCTCAGCCAAAAACCTGCGTGCGGGCGACTTGGTCTTCTTCTTCCGTAATGGTGCCCACCACGTGGCCATCTACATCGGCGGCGGAAAGATGGTCGGCGCAGCGAACCCGCGACACGGCGTTCGTATCGACTCGGTCTTTGGACCCTGGTACGGATCGCACTTCAGCGGAGCAGGTCGTTTGCTCTAAGGCAGTGAAGAACTGCCCGCTCTAACATCAAAAAGGCCGGTCCCTTCGTTTGAGGGGACCGCCTATACGGCACATGCACAAAAGTAGCTTGCCGCTATGCACAGTGTGCTCTCCCCCGCCGCCTACGGCACGTTCTGAGCAGGTAGTTAGCTGGGAGGTGGCCCGATGATGTCGACTCCGTGTAGATCAGCGAGATGAGCCAACGCGGCTGGATCAAAAGGACCGGGCATCGGCAGCTCTCGTTGCTTGGCCGGCTCACCTGCGGCACGAGCGAAATCCTCGAACCCGCCCGGCGTTGTGATCTGCAAGGTGCGCAACGGTGATTCGCTACCCACGATGAATGAGTGAGCGAGCCCATGTGGCAGCAGGACGACATCACCGGGGCCTGCTTCGAGCGTCTCGTCGCCACAGATGAATCTCGCGGTGCCGTCGAGTAGGTAGAAGACCTCATCTTCATCACGGTGGCGATGTAGCGGCGGTGCAAAGCCAGGCGGGTTCAGAAATTCGACCACGGTGAGTCGTCCGCCGGTCTGATTGCCCGTCACCTTCGTTGTCACAAGGTTTCCGAGGAACCACAACGCTTCCCCATCGTTCTCGCGAACCAACGTCGGCCGGTTGATTGCTACTTCCGTCATGGCGCCTCCTTATTTCTGGATGAACTTATATTCACCATCCATCGGTATGATGAATATACGACCAGTATGATGGCTCCATGGTTAAAGTCAAGACCGAAGCTGAATTAGCGCGTCGCAGCTACCACTCGCCCGTTCGCGATGAGGCTGCCAAACGCACCCGCGTGACGATCATCACCGCCGCCCGCGAGATGTTCCTGGAACGTGGTTACGCCGCCTCGTCGATCACCGACATAGCCAAGGCCGCTGGCCTAGCCCGCCCGACCGTCCTCACCGTCTTTGGCACGAAGGCCGCCCTACTCAATGCCGTTGTTGATGTCGCGATGGCAGGTGATGACGAGCCAATGCCGGTGGCCGCACACGGCTGGTTTCAGCCGGTGTATCAAGCAAAGGACTCCGCATCCTGCCTGGCGGCATACGCCCACGTCTGCATGTTGATCGCTCGTCGATCCGCGGAGATCGTCGAAGTTGTTCGACGAGCATCCGACGACAGCGATGACGTGCTCATTCTCTGGCAGCAACTGCAGGACAACCGTCGTCGCGGCGCCGCATCGATCGTGATGCATGTGAAAACCTTGGGGCCGCTCGCTCCAGGGCTAACGACTCAGCGAGCGACTGACCTGCTCTGGCTACTCAACGATCAGACCCATTACCAATCACTCGTCACTGCGTGCGGGTGGAGTGAGAAGGCCTACGAGTCGTGGCTAGCCGAGCACATGAAAGGCACGCTACTGACTTAAGGCACCGATTCCGAGTAAGCAGGAGAGTTCAGCAAAGATAACTCTTTCGAATGTTTCGTATGTTATCTATACGGCAAATGGTGTGGATACCACTGGGGAAATGCCCGAGAAGCGTTCACATCAGGGACCGCAACATTTTTCTCGACTACACGACCTTGACACGCACGAATTGCCGCTTACATTTCCCCCAGCACATCAACACCATCTGCCGTGCTTGGGGGACCGGTCCTTTTTGCTCGCGGGAATACCCCCTAGGGGTATGCTGTTGTAAA
>JBAXUN010000170.1:0-3130 GCA_037129655.1 Actinomycetes bacterium | reverse complement strand
TTGAAAACCGTTGTCCCAGCGATGGGACCGAGGGTTCGAATCCCTCGCTCTCCGCTCATCGCGCGAAGCGCGACTTTCGGAGTCCATGGGATTCGGGAGGAGCGAAGCGACGGGTCCCACGCCCTCCGACACAGGCGCGAAGCGCGACTCATGGATTGTCAACGGCGTTGACTCGGTGCGGGCATCGCCATACGTTTCAGTCGTGGCGAATTTCCTAGACGTTGACGAGCAACCGACTGGCTGGCGCGAGGCCGGCACTGCCTCGCACGTGTCCGTCTTTCTACATGGCCTCGGTGGTTCGCGGATTTCGTGGGGGCCACAACTCGAACCGTTGAGTGCGCAACGTCGCATCGTCGCTTGGGATGCACCCGGTTACGGGGTCTCGGCTCCCATCGCTGAAACGACCTTCGCGGCTTATGCCTTGCGCGCCGCGGATCTGATTCGTACCGTTTCCCCAGATGTGCCAGTCGATCTGGTTGGCCTTTCGTTCGGCGGAATGATCGCGCAGTACAGCGCAGCCCGTTACCCGGAGCTCGTCCGCTCTCTGACGTTGATGTGCACGAGCCCGGCCTTCGGCCTCGACGGAACTGATCCACAGCAGTGGCGTGACGCCCGGCTTTCCGGGCTTGAACACTTCGGTTCGCCAGGTGCAGCCGCCCCGGCAATTCTCGGCTCGCTAGTCGGCCCCAATGGTGCTCACGTAGTTCCCGAAGCCGTCGAAGCTATGAAGCGCATCCCCATGCAGGGGTTGCTGGATGCGATCGCGACGATCACGACTCATGACGCGCGCGCGATCCTTCCTACGATTGATGTGCCAACCCTCGTACTCGTGGGATCGGCCGACGACGAAACGCCAATCACCTATGCGCATGCGATCGTTGATCTGATGCCTAATGCCCGGCTGCAGGTAATCGATGGCGTCGGCCACCTACTTAACCTTGAAGCGCCGCAGGCCGTTAACGAGGCAGTGCTTACGCACTGGCGTAGCCGGTAACTCGCGCTAGTCGCCTGAATGTGACCCAACCAGTAACTGGTTGAGTAATGCTTCAAGCCCGGTCGCGAAGACCTTTTCGCTGCTTGGGTAAAGAAGACTCGCGTGCGCGGCGATGGCGGGATACGTCTCGGCGTCGACCGTCTTATAGTCGGTGCGCCAACGCTTGTACGTGTCGCGACGATCCGCCGGGCTACTAGCCAGTGGTGCGTCCAACGATGCACTGCCGACAGTGAACTCGATCAAAACGTGATACGCCATGACGGCATCCTTCGATGACAAACCCAGCTTGGCGAAACTCGTTAGCATCACTTCAGTGATCCGTAGCTCGTTGGAATGTCGACTAGGCCCGGACACATTGAGTCGTGCCACTCCGCTGCTGAGCAGGACGTTCCGCAAACGAAGGAGTAGCCGACGCACATCGTCGCGCGGATCCGTGGAGGTAACGAACTTCTCGGTGACCGGCGCGAGCGCGAGATCGGCAACATCACGAAGAAGATCATCAACGTTCTCGTAGTGCCGATAGATCGCAGCCGGATCGACACCAAGTGACTTCGCAACTGAACGAAGACTGAACGCTGCCAGCCCGTCTGATCCAATGATGTCCGCAGCACTCTGTGCAATCGACTGACGACTAAGTCGTCCTCGTTGGGATTCGATTGCCGTCACGATCGCAGGCTACTCCGTCGCCGTGCTCATCGGTCAACAGCGGGATGTGCATTGAAGTCGGCACGGTGGGCAGGCGAATGCCGCGGCCCGGCCATAGACTCACGCCCATGCCTTCAGTTGCTTCCTATGCCCTGCACTCCGTCGACGGATCCTTCGAACGTACGATGATCGAACGCCGTGAGGTCGGCCCGCATGATGTGAACATCGAAATCCGCTACGCCGGTATCTGCCACTCAGATATTCACACCGGCCGGGGCGAATGGGGCACTGTTCCTTACCCGCAGGTGACTGGGCACGAGATCGCAGGCATCGTCGAATCGGTCGGCAGCGAGGTCACGAAGTACGCCGTTGGTGATCGGGTTGGCGTCGGCTGTCTGGTGGACTCGTGCCGCGAGTGCGATCAGTGCAAGGCTGGCAACGAGATGTTCTGTAAGAAGTCCGTCGGAACCTACAACGACACCGATCGTGATGGCTCGCAGACCCAAGGCGGCTACAGCACGCACATTGTCGTCGACGAGAACTACGTCTTACGTATCCCTGAAGCCTTGGCACTTGACGTTGCTGCGCCACTGCTGTGCGCGGGTATCACGCTGTACTCACCGCTGGCTCGTTGGCAGGCTGGCCCCGGCAAGCGCGTTGCAGTTGCAGGTCTCGGTGGCCTCGGCCACATGGGCGTGAAGATCGCGGTAGCAATGGGCGCGGATGTCACGGTGATCACCCGTTCAGAGGCTAAGGCCCAAGATGCGCTTCGACTTGGCGCCCACCACGCGCTCGTAACGGATAACCCCGACGTGTTCAAGACAAACTCCAACAGTTTCGACCTGATCCTCAACAGCATCAGTGCATCGATCAATCTTGCTGACTACCTACGCCTGCTCGACAACTGCGGCACGATGGTTTACGTCGGTGCTCCCGAACATCCGATGCCGCTGGATATCGGGAGCTTGATCAGCGGTAATCGTGGCCTGGCCGGTTCGAACATTGGTGGCATTCGCGAGACCCAGGAAATGCTCGATTTCTGTGCCACACACGGCTTTGGCTCGGACATCGAAGTTATTTCGGCGCAGCAGATCGACGATGCGTGGAACCGCGTTGTTGCCGGTGATGTGCGCTATCGCTTCGTGATCGACAACAGCACGATCTAGCTCCCGTTGCTCGTGACTAGGCGCTGCCGCTCATATCGGCGAGCGTTTCTACAGTTCTCCAATTGCGGGCCGTGCCATCAACACCCAGCCGCTTGAGCACACCTGCGTATTGAAGCTTGCTGGTATGCATTGCTTCGGAATAACAGATCGCCAATTCAGTTGCCCTGAAAGCGATTTGCTCTGGCTCCCAGTCGGTGGTGAGTAACGCGTCCACTGCCTTTGCGCTGGGTGTATCGGTCAGGTGCACGATGTGGACACGCTGGGGCGCAACTGCGGCAACATCGGGGAACGGATTCCAGTCCACAACGGCTCGTAACTCAGCGGG
>JBAXUN010000017.1:0-28845 GCA_037129655.1 Actinomycetes bacterium | reverse complement strand
GATGCCCGAGGTCGTTCAAGGCCTTGCCGGTGTAGTGCTTCAAGATCTGCGGATGCGCAAGACCGCCGACGAAGTAGCCGCTCTTCGACGGGCAGGCGCTGCCATAGATTCCGTTCATGAGCAGGTTCCTACATGGTTGCGTGCAGGTCGAACAGAACGTGAAGTCGCGCGAGATATCTCAGAGGCGATTCTCGCCGCCGGGCATACGAGGGTTGACTTCGTGATCGTGGCCAGCGGACCGAACGGGGCAAGTCCTCATCACGAGGTGTCCGACCGGGTCATCGAAGTTGGCGATCCCGTCGTCGTCGACATCGGCGGGACGATGCCGGACGGCTATTGCAGCGACGAGACGCGCACCTACGCAGTCGGTTCCGCTCCTGCGGAATTCCTTGAGTACTACGCCGTTCTCCAAGTTGCTCAGGAGGCTGCGTGTCAGCAGGTAAAACCGGGCGTGTCCGCGGAAAGTATTGACGCGGCAGCCCGCGCGATCATCACTGAAGCCGGCTACGGCGAGCTTTTTATCCACCGCACGGGACACGGTATCGGGCTCGAAACCCATGAGGAGCCGTACATCGTTGCTGGTAACGACGAGTGGATCGAGCCGGGCATGGCGTTCTCAATTGAGCCCGGGATCTATCAACAGGGTTTACATGGTGCACGGATCGAAGACATTGTGGTGTGCACGGCTGATGGCTTTGAACGCGTCAACAATCGTCCGCGTGATCTGATCATCACCTAACCAAGGAGCGTGTGATGGAAGAGATCGACCTAGCGATAGTCAACCTTCTGGCCCAGGATGGCCGGATGTCGTACACCGACCTTGGCAAGGAAACAGGTCTTTCGACGTCAGCGGTTCACCAGCGGGTGCGCAGACTTGAGCAGCGTGGGCTCATCAAGGGCTACACAATCACTGTCGATCACGACCAAATGGGCCTACCGCTCACCGCATTAGTGTCGATCAAGCCGATCGATCCGGCTGCCCCCGATGACGCTCCAGAAAAGCTTCAGGGCATCGGCGCAATTGAGGCATGCTGGTCGGTGGCCGGAGATGAGTCTTACGTCTTGAAAGTGCGCGTGGCAGGTCCTGGAGATCTCGAAACCCTATTGGCCGAAATCAGGGCCGCGGCGAACGTCTCGACGAGGACGAGTGTTGTGCTCTCGACACCGTTCGAGGGCCGACCACACCCACTCAACCCGCTGTAGCGGTCAACTCTCGTCAACCACCACAGCGGGTTTAGGTGCAGATCTAACCGTTTGCATGTGCTGCATTAGCAGCGGCGATCGACTCGAGCGCGTGATCGGCCCACCACTGCTGCCCTGATGCCGGCAGCGTGTGGATTGGGTCGTAGTACTCGTACGTGCGACTGAGTGCATCAGCATCGGCAGTTTCGATGCCGGTGCGGTAGTTCTTCGTCCAGTACGAAATACCTCGTTCGCGGTCGTACTCATGAAGTTGGTGAACCCAGCGCTTACCCACGTAGGGCACATCACAGACGATGCGAGGAGTAGCGAAGCCAGGTAGGTAACCCATGATTGCGTGCTGCAATTCCTGTGCTTCCCACACCGCAACTCGCCAATGTTCGGCGGCAGGGATCATGTCGCACATATAGAAGTAGTACGGCATGATTCCCGCACCATCCATAAGTGCGAAGCACAGGTTGAGCAGGTCTTCAGAGGTGGCGTTGACACCCTTCATCAGAACACCCTGATTGCGTACATCACGAACGCCGGCCTCGAGCATGGCCTTCGTTGCCTCGCGCACGAGGGGAGTTACTGACTGTGCGGCGTTGACGTGCGTATGAATGGCCAGACCAACTCCGCGGTCGCGCGCTTTCATGGCAACTCGTTCCATACCTGCACGAACGTCGTCTTGAAGCCAGTGCTGTGGCAGTGCCATGAATGCCTTGGACGCTAGACGGATATCGCGGATGTTGTCCATCGTGAGTAGCTCAGCGATGAATGCTTCGAGCCGTGGCCACGGCATGTTTGCAACATCGCCACCTGAAACCACCACGTCTCGAACCCCTGGGGTTTGGCGAAGGTAATCGAGCATTTCCTGAAGACGGGTATCAGGCTTGACGATGAACTTCAGCTTTTCAACCGAAGGCGTCGAATTGCCGACGAGGTCCATTCGCGTGCAGTGACCACAGTACTGAGGACAGGTCGGGAGAAGTTCGGCTAGTACCTTCGTGGGATAACGATGGGTCAGGCCCTCAACCTTCCACATCTCGTGCTCGTGCAGTGAGTCGCGCGATGAATGTGGGTGACTCGTCCAGTCGGTGCGACGGTCCGAGAACACGGGCAGCATGTAGCGACGCACTGAATCTGCATAGAACGCATCGGTCAACGAGCCTGCGCCCGAAGGCTCGGTCAAAGATGCGAAAGTGTTGATCATCTGCGGCGGGATCAGCATCGACATGGTTGCTGCCCTGGCGATATCGGCTTCGATGTCGGCGTAGAAGCGGTCGTCCACCAGGTCGCCAAGAACAGCCTTCAACTGGGTGATGTTCTTGACGCAATGCGAGCGCTGCCACTGCGCTGAGCGCCACTCGTCCTCGGTCACGTCCGCCCAGCCGGGGAAACGACGCCAGTCGGGCTCGACGAGTTCGTGACGCGCGTAGGCGTATGGCTGAGCCAAGCCCGAGGTGAAGGGCTCCAACAGATCGGTCATGACAAGGTCCTTCGCTGATTCCGACGGGGCATTTTATCTGTCGTACAGGACGAATATACCGAAGATTATCCGTCTTTCACCATATTTTACGATAGATTCTTCTGCATAACCGCGAGTAGGATCTGCGGTATCTAGCGTGGATCGACACGAAGGGTCGTCTTGTGAGTCATCCCGTAAGCCCGGTAGGCCTTCATCGGGTCCTCGAACCATCCGGGGTACTGCCACAGGCAGCCTGGCGGCTCGATGCGTCCTCGGATCTACACCGGGGTGAAGTGCGCATTCGCGTACACCGACTGAATCTGGACGCAGCGAGCTTTCGCCAACTGTCCGATAAACACGGTGGCGATGGGAATGCCGTACGAGCCGAGGTCCTAGAGATCATCCGTACGCGCGGCAAGATGCACAACCCAGTTACTGGCTCTGGTGGCATGTTGGTTGGGGAAGTAGAAGCAGTTGGTCCCGAGAGTCATCACCACGAGCTTTCTGTAGGCGATCACGTCACGTCGCTTGTGAGTCTCACCCTCACCCCTTTAGCTATCGACGACGACCTCGCGGCTTGGGACGGTTTGAGCGAACAGGTGCCGTGCAATGGTCATGCGATTCTGTTCGATCGCACCATCGTTGCCAAGGTGCCCAATGATCTTCCCGGCGCGCTGGCGATGGCGGTCATGGATGTGTGTGGCGCTCCAGCGCTGACCGCGCGGGTGGTCGCTCGATACGTTGCAGAGGGTAAGAGTCCCACGGTCGCCGTCATCGGCGGCGCTGGCAAGAGTGGGTCTCTGTCATTGGCGGCGGCGAAAATGGCCGGAGCGCGCCTGACGATTGGCATTGTGCCGATCCAACGCGAAGTTGATGCGCTCGTCGCCGCCGAAATCTGCGATGTCGTAACGTTGGCTGACGCCCGCGACCCCGTGGCGTTATCGGACGCGATTGTCGTGGCCGCCGGCGCACCCGCCGACATCGTCGTTGTTTGCGTGGACGTTCCTGGCTGCGAACATGGTGCAATCCTCGCGACCGCTGATGGCGGGACGATTATCTTCTTCTCGATGGCCACCTCGTTTGCCACGGCGGCCCTGGGTGCCGAAGGGTTGGCCGCGGACGTCACCATGTTGATCGGGAACGGATTCACCCCAGGGCATGCCGATATGGCATTCGAGCTTCTTCGAAACGAACCGGGCGTACGTCAACTCTTCACCAATCGGCTCGTCGCGGAAGGGCATCTGTGATCATGGGCGTTGTGAACATGCACCGTGGAGGACTCAGATGACGAAAACCACACCCGCGAAGTACGCCGACGCTCGTCGGACTCTCGACTTGGACCCGGCAACAATTCGCAAGGCGCGTTCACTTGCGCGTAAGGCCGGCGCACCTGTCGTCAGCCTCGCTAAACGGCACACGACTGTCTCAGTGGAGCGAGCGACACTGCGCCTTGCCGGCCTTGAGGGCGCAGACGTTGAGGGGATCCCGTGGGTTAACCGCCTCGTTGATGTGGTGCGTGAACAGGTCGGCCTCGAACATGGTGTGGCCCTGCCGGTTTGGGATGCCATGCTCCGGACAAATGACGATCTCATCACGGTCGCACAGAAGGCAGCGGCTGGTTCATTGACCTTCCGCATCCCCGAGGGTCGCGAAGCGTCGCGAGCTGGCAAGGTGTCACGTGCTGGCGTTTCCGCTGGAATGCGCCGGATCGATGCGAATCGCAAACAGCGCGACAAATTGATTGGGAAGTATGGCAATCCGCCTGCGCCGTGGATCTACTTGATCGTGGCCACCGGCGACATCTACGAGGACATCCCGCAGGCCCAGGCCGCGGCTCGTGAAGGTGCAGACGTTATCGCTGTCATTCGATCAACGGGTCAGTCACTGCTTGATTACGTACCGGAGGGTGCGACCCGCGAGGGCTATGCAGGTACGTACGCCACTCAAGAGAATTTCCGATTGATGCGGGCGGCACTTGACGAAACGAGTGCCGAACTAGGTCGCTACGTACGTCTCACCAACTATGCCTCTGGCCTGTGCATGCCGGAGATTGCATCACTCGCAGGTCTCGAGCGCCTCGACATGATGTTGAACGATTCGATGTATGGCATTTTGTTCCGCGATATCAATCCCATTCGCACGTTCGTCGATCAGCGTTTTAGTCGGCAGATCCATGCGCGCGCCGGCATCATCATCAACACGGGTGAAGACAACTACTTGACGACAGCGGATGCCGTTGAGGCTGCCCACACCGTCACCGTGAGCCAACTACTCAATGAGTACTTCGCGAAAGAAGCTGGGCTCGAAGACTGGCAGTTGGGTCTCGGGCACGCATTCGAGATCCAGCCGGATGTTCCAGATTCGTTCCGGCTCGAATTGGCACACGCAATGTTGGCGCGTGCACTTTTCCCCGAAGCTCCGTTGAAGTGGATGCCACCTACCAAGCACATGACAGGGGATATCTTCAAAGGGTTCCTCCACGATGGTTTCTTCAACTTGGCGGGAGCACTTACCGGTCAGGGAATTCTCCTTGTGGGCATGATGACGGAGGCCGTTGTCACGCCGTGGCTTTCCGATCGCGATCTCGCCCTGCAAAACGTCCGCTACGTCTTCAATACGGCAGGCAACCTGCATGAGGACTTCCGTCCCGCACCTGATGGCTTCATCGCTCGGCGGGCGCGTCAGGTGTTGGGTGAGGCGGTCGATCTACTCGAGCGGGTCGTCGACGACTCACTACTTGAGGCGATCGGTGATGGAACGTTCGGACTGATGAAGCGCCCAGCACACGCTGGCCGCGGCCTCGATGGTGTGATCAAGAAGGCATCCGGCTACCTCAACCCGGCAGCAGACCTGCTCGATGAAGGGGTAGCGCGATGAGTGCATCAACATCCTCAGCGAAAGCAGCCAAGACGATCGTCCGACCGTACGGCGACACAACGGGTGATGGCATGGTGCAGATGTCTTTCACATTGCCTTTGCCACATGACAAGAAGGCCGAAGGCGCTGCACTCCAACTTGCCAAGAAAATGGGTATCGATCCGGCGATGGTGGTGCACGCCAAAGCGATGGGTCCTGACTTCACCTTCTTCGTGGTTTACGGCTCGGTGCAGCACCTCGTGGATCTACGCGACGTTCACGTTGTCGAACGCGACTATCCGCTGCTGTCACCGAAAGAGGTGAACTCTGCAGTCAAGAAGGTTCTGCGTCGACCACTCGTAGTGGTGGGCGCCTGTATTGGTACAGATGCCCACACTGTCGGCATCGACGCAATTCTGAACATTAAAGGTTTCGCGGGGGAGAAGGGGCTCGAGTATTACTCCGAGCTCACGGTTGTGAACCTTGGTGCGCAGGTTTCAGTGCCGGATCTCGTTGAGCAAGCCCGTGTTCACAAAGCCGATGCGGTGCTGGTTTCCCAAGTCGTCACCCAGCGCGATGCGCACCTTCACAACACCCGTGAAATGAGCGCTGCTTTTCGCGAGGCGTTCCCGGCAGATAAGCGGCCCCTGTTGGTTATTGGCGGTCCTCGATTCGACGAGTCGATGACTGTTGAGCTGGGCGTCGATAGAATTTTTGGCAAGGGGACAACCCCGGGCGAGGTCGCGTCCTACCTCGTACATTCACTCCTCGGAGAACGAAAGAAGGCCAATCGCCCGTGACACAGGAAGATGTACGCCTTGGCATGTCAGTAACACACCGTCGTTATGTGCCGTACTCACATGCGCATTACGGCGGTAATCTCGTTGACGGTGCCTATGTGTTGTCGATGTTTGGCGACGTCGCCACCGAGCTGCTCATTCGTACCGATGGAGACGAAGGCCTGTTCGCTGCCTACGATCAGGTGGCGTTTACCGCGCCCGTCATGGGCGGCGATGTATTAGAAGCCACTGCGACTGTTACCCGGGTTGGAAAGCGCTCGCGGGCAATCGCCTTCGAAGCCCGCGTTGTTTGCCGCGCAAATCCAGAGGTTTCGGCTTCTTCCGCCACCGTGCTCGACGAGCCGCTCATAGTGGCGTCCGCGTCGGGCACGTGCGTCGTACCGTAACCGCGCCAGATAGCCCAGGCGGGAACTCTTTCGCGGTTCGCTAAGAGAGGACGTCGTGGCCCCGCCGCGCATCCGACGTCACGTACGCTAAGAAGGTGTCCTTGCCGTCATCTGTAAATGTCTCGCGCAGCCCGCGTGCGACCTTGCTATGGCGTGCGCTGGGTACGGCGTTTAGCGGCATTCTGATGGTGTTCGCATTTCCACCTCACGACGTGATGTGGTTGGCTCCGATCGCGGTCGCTATCGCAACCTTGAGCTGGCATGGCGCCAGAACGTTGACAGGTTTCTGGCTCGGACTGCTCTTCGCGGCGTGCTTCTTCCTGCCGCACATCGCGTGGATGAGGGTCGTCGGCGATGACGCGTGGGTGATGCTCAGCGCACTGTTTGCGCCGGCCTTCGGGCTGCTGGGTGCGGGCGTGGCGATCACCTCGCGACTACGAGTGTGGCCGCTCGCGGTCCCGCTGATGTGGGTTGCGACGGAAGCGTTGCGCGATCGGTTCCCCTTCAACGGATTTCCATGGGGCAGGTTGGCCTTCAGCCAAGCATCGTCTCCACTTGCTTCGTACTCGGCGATTGCAGGCGCACCGCTGGTAACACTGATCGTGGCGTTGATTGGGTCGCTTTTGGCTACCGCGTGGATCATGCGTCGGTCACCGCGACTTAGCGTTGCCTGTCTTATCGGTGTTGCCCTCCTAAGCACGGCTGGGGGAGTGGTGCCGATCGCGACTGGCGGCACCACGTCTGGCGGACCTGCAAGCGTCACAGCTGCTGTTGTTCAAGGCAGTGTGCCGGGTGTCGGCCTGGACTTCTTAGGCCAACGAGAAGCGGTTTTACAAAACCACGTAAAGGAAACGCTCGTGCTAGCGGCCGACGTAAAGGCCGGAAAAACGCGTCAACCGGATCTTGTTGTGTGGCCAGAGAACTCCAGCGACATCGATCCACTCGTCGACACTCAGGCCGGTGACCTGATCCAGACTGCCGTGGATGCAATCGGCGTTCCGATTCTTGTCGGTGCCGTCGTCAACGCACCTAGCGATCCAGAGCACATATGGAATGCGGGAATCGTATGGATGCCTACGAACTCACCGACCCCTGGTCCTACGAGTTTCTACGTGAAGCAACACCCCGTTCCATTCGGCGAATACATTCCGATGCGATCTCTGATCTCCCATGTCACAGATCGACTCGATCGGATTCCTCGTGACTTTGCCGCGGGTGAGTCCACCGGCGTCTTGCAACTTGGGCCAGCGCGGATCGGTGACCTCATCTGTTTTGAAGTCGCTTATGACGAACTCGCCAGAGCGGCCACTACCGGCGCGGGGGTGATTGGGCCGCTCGCTGGACAAGGTGCGCGCATCTTGACGATTCAGACCAACAACGCCACCTATGCACACACCGGTCAACCAGAGCAACAGCTGGCAATGTCGCGATTGCGCGCTATCGAACACAGCCGCACAGTGTTGATCGCCAGTACCAGTGGCGTCTCAGCAATCATTGAGCCTGATGGCTCCTACGCAGGGGTGATCGGAGAGTCTCGGCCGGGTTATCTCGTTGCTCAAGTTCCACTGCGTGACGACATGACGATTTCTGATCAACTTGGCGGATGGCCCGAGGCGCTGGCAGTACTGCTCGCGCTGGGGCTCGTCGCAGCCGCGGCATTACGAAATCGCCGTGATCGCCGCGTAGGCTCTACCATCACCACCCATGTAGATCCGATTCAGGAGTTAGCCCCGTGACAGAAGCAATTTTCGCCGATCTTGGACGGATTCTGGTGATCATCCCGACGTACAACGAGCGTGAAAATCTCGAGCGCATCGTTAGCCGGACGCGTGAGTCTGTCCCAGAGGCCCACATCGTGGTGGCTGATGACAACAGCCCAGATGGCACCGGAGACATAGCTGACGCGCTCGTTGCAATCGATGATCACATTCACGTTCTGCATCGTGCAGGTAAAGAGGGGTTAGGCGCGGCCTACCTCTCTGGCTTTGCCTGGGCCATTGATCAGGGTTACGACGTCCTTGTTGAGATGGATGCTGATGGAAGCCATCAGCCTGAGCAACTGCCGAAACTGCTTGCAGCACTGAGAAATGCCGATGTCGTAATTGGCTCGCGTTGGGTCAACGGTGGGTCGGTCGTCAACTGGCCGAAGCATCGAGAGCTTCTGTCACGAGGGGGCAATCTATATACCCGTGCGATGCTGGGAATTCCGTTGCATGACGCGACCGGCGGTTACCGAGCGTTTCGAGCAGATGCCTTGCGTACGCTAGATCTCAGCGACGTTGAAAGTAAGGGCTACTGCTTCCAAGTTGACATGGCGTGGCGGGCTGTTCGTTCCGGACTGCGCGTCGTTGAAGTACCGATCGAATTCGTCGAACGTGAGCTAGGCGATTCGAAGATGAACCAAAAAATCGTGACGGAGGCCTTATGGCGGGTCACGCAGTGGGGGGCAGCGGATAAGTTGGCCAAGAGCCGCCAACTGTTAGCGTTGAAAAAGAGCCCGTCTGAGGGCGTCGAATCAACGTCCGGGCTCTAGGCACATGAATCCGCTCGCCATACTCGGGGTGGTCGGCTACTTTGCCGTGGAATGGCTTGCCGCTTCGTTGCTTGCGCGGTGGATCGGGTGGGGTGGAGTTGCCCTGGTCATGATGGTGCTGTTCATTGTTGGTGTTGCGGTATGCAGGCGTGCGGGCTTTTCCGCGTTGCGCGCTACTGCGCCCGTATCCATCGACGGCATCGTTGTCACATCGCCAAACAGCCAGTCCTCGTCAACCGCAATGAAGGCAATGGGGGATGCGGGCCTGCGATTCGTCGCCGGTTTCGCGATTGCGCTCCCAGGCTTGGTGACGAGCCTGCTCGGTGGGTTGATGCTGATTCCGGGTATTCGGCGTGGGGTTGGCGGGTTTGGCGCTCGGCAGATGCGTGGGCGTGCAGAGGCTGCCGGAGTAATCCTCGACGAGAACTTTCGGCCCACGACCTTCAAAGAGGGTTCGGTTCCGGGTGACGTCTATCGGGCAGATGAACCGCGTGAGCCAGGACCAGCCATCGAGGGCGTCGTTCTCGACGACTAGCGCGGCCCGCGCGAGGTACGTTTTGCAAGCAAAACGCAAACAAACGCGGCCGAGGGGAAGGCCTCGGACCGCGTTCGTTTGCGTTGTTTCGAGAAAGTACTAGGCGCTCTTCGTTGAGCGCAGATCGCTGAGCAGCTCGAGTCGCTCATTGAGGAGCACCTCGAGGTCAGCGATGGTGCGTCGTTCGAGCAGCATGTCCCAGTGCGTACGAGCCGGCTTTACATACTTGCCTTCTGGCTTAACTCCATCGGTTACCAGCGCCTCACGTCCACAGCGACATTCCCACACGACCGTCACTTCAGCTTCGTCAGCGAAAGGAACGGTGAACGAGTGGCCCTCCGGACAGTGGAAAGTAACCGTATGGCGAGGTGCTAACTCAACGTGATCGACGTTCTCGTAGGACGTCGTGCCAAGGCGCGTTCCGCGCAGTGAAGTTTCTTTCATCATTGTCATCACCCTCCGTACTGGCTGGCCCTTTTGCCGGCGCTATTAGTCTCAACGTTTGAGACGTAGGGAGTGTTCCCCAGGATCCTGTGAATCAAACCCTTTATCTCATGGTGACCATTTTGTGACGTCCACTTAATGGTCACTTCCATTACTCTGCCCGTGCGAGGTCTGAGGCCCATGTGGTGTGCCTGTACACCACCTGAGAATCATCACCGCGGACGGCAGGGGAGTGGCTAGGTCCTAAATCACCGCAGGGAGGTCATTACCTGCTTCGGTGATTCCACGGGTCATATCGACGCGGCGCAGTAGGAAGCCACCAATGATGAAGAAGATCAACAGAGCGATGAGGGCAAGCCGGTACGAGTTAGCGATCTGATAAACAACACCGAAGACCAAAGTTCCTAGCCATGACGTCCCTCTCTCGGCGGCCTGATACAGGCTGAAGTACTCGGCCTCACGACCGCGGGGGATTAACTGGCTGAACAGCGAGCGGGAGAGAGCTTGGGTGCCGGCAACCACCAAGCCGATAGCTGCGGCCATGGCTAAGAAGGCGCTGAAGGTGTGGGCGGGCACAAAGAAGCCAGCGATGACAACGACCGTCCAAATGACAAGAGCTGCCAGCACAACTTTAAAGGCGCCGCGTTTTTCCGCCTGCTTGGTCATAATCAGAGCGCCGATAATGCCCATGACTTGGACGACCACCACAGCGATGATCACGTTCGTCACGCTCATGCCAAGTTCCTTCGCCCCGTACACCGCGGCAACGGCGATAACGGTTTGAACCCCGTCGTTGAAGAACAGAAATGCCACGAGGAACTTCAAGGTTTCCGGGTAGTTACGCACGTGCTGGAGTGTGTCTCGCAGCTGCTTAAAACTGCCAGTGAATGTCACCGCAGCTTGGTCTGATTCAACCGCTCGATCTTTGATTCCGAAGTAAGGAACGAAGCTAAAGGCGAACCACCACAGGCCCGCGAGTAGGAAACACACTCGTACCGCCATCGAGGACGAGAGTCCGAACGTGTCATGAAGTTCAACGATGACAAGGGAAATGATCAGCAGTATGAGGCCACCGACATAGCCAAAGGCCCATGCATGTGTCGAAACCCGATCTCGCTCGGATGGGGTCGCGATCTCTACAAGTATCGCCGCAAAGACCGTTAAGCTGGCGATCAGTGCGACGTTACCAACGATCATCAACAACGCGCCGAGTTGCCAATTGCTACCCGTCACGAAGAACAGACATGCGGATGCAACAGCTCCCACGAGTGCGTAACCCAAGAGCCAAGAACGCTTTGATGACGAGCGATCTGCCAAGGCGCCGACGATCGGCATAGCGATGAATGACAGCACCGTCGCAATAGTGATGACGTAGAACACTGCAGAGCCGGGGGAGACTGGAATCCCCAACACGTTGAGATCCTGTGTGCAGGGATTCGCGTCGGTACCGGCTTCGCCACAGGCAGCCGTTTCTGCGACTGCTGTCAGGTACGGTGTGGCCAGCACCACGCTGACGGTCGTGACGAACGCTGATTGAGCCCACTCGTACCAATACCAGGCGCGTTGTTCGCGACGACGAATCTCGGGTGCTGGATAGTCGCGTACTCCGTGGAGTTCAGCAGTCATAAGGCAATGATGGCGCTCGCGGGGCGACGCGGAGCGTTAACGCGCGGAAAATGAAGTGACGAGACGTAGCTAGTGGTGAACATTGCGCGGAGTTCTGGGGGACGATACGTCTATGGAACTTCGCGTGCTGTCTGACCGCCTCAGCGTTTGTCGACTTTCCCCCGATAATCCGTGGCCATCACCCCCACCGGGTACCTCATTTTTCTCCGCGACCCGAACCCAGGACGAGATTTCCGTCGTTTGTGTTGAGGACTCAGCGCCGGTTGGCGAACATGTCAAGGTTGAGCCTGACTGGCGTGCACTGGAGGTTGTCGGGCCGCTGGATTTTTCGATGGTTGGTGTCATGTCGTCTCTGACAGCGCCGCTGGCCGATGTTGATGTCAGTGTGTTCGTCGTGTCAACGTATGACACGGACTACATTCTCGTTCATGCAGCCGCGCTAGAACGTGCCATTGAGGTGTTACGAGCGGCAGGACACGCGGTACACGCGGCCTGATGGGAGTAGCTGGTGGCCTTTTAGACGGATCTGAGGTCTCGGTGGATATCCGATAAGGCACATTATGTAATGTTACGTTCCGAAAGCGGCCCACCTCAAGGTCCACTTCTGCGACTGGTTGAATTAGCCCACCATGAGTAGCCAACAGCCCCCAGAGTCCGAGAAGCCCAAGTTTGCCGTCGTTCCGTCCAGTTTGTATCCGGTTTTAGCCGCACTTTTCGTGAGTCTGTTGCTGCTGTCGAATATTTCCGCGACAAAACTGATCGCGTTCGGACCGTTCATTACCGATGGTGGTGCATTCCTGTTCCCGCTGACGTATGTATTAGGTGACATTCTCAGCGAGGTCTATGGACTCAAGGCGACGCGTCGGGTTATCTGGCTTGGGTTCGCTTTGGCGGTTCTAGCGGGCTTCACCTTGTATATGGTGCAGTTGGCCCCGCCAGCACCAGGCTGGGAGAACCAGTCTGCCTTCGAATCGGTGCTGGGTTTCGTACCCCGCATCCTTCTAGCCAGCGTGTGTGGATACCTCGTGGGCGAGTTTCTGAACTCCTACGTGCTAGTCAAAATCAAGGAACGCACGTTAGAAAAGCGACTCTGGCTGCGCCTAGTCGGATCGACGGTGGTCGGTGAATTTGCCGACACTCTCGTGTTTTGTACGATCGCGTTCTACGGAGTCATCACCGGTGCCGAGTTCATCAACTACGTCATCGTCGGGTACGTCTACAAGACAATGCTTGAAGTCTTCCTGCTGCCAGTCACATATCCGGTCATCGGCTGGGTCAAGAAGCGCGAGCCAAGCTATGGCGACAATGTTGTGCTCCTTGAGGCTCAAGCGGCGTAGCAGAGTCCCACTTGGTGACGACGCTCAAAGATCGGTCTTGCTCCCCTGAACCCGGGCCATCACATCGGCGCGAAGTTCGTAGAACGTGTTGTCGATAATGCTGGCTCGGATGCGATCGACTAAGCGCACGATGTACCGCTCATTGTGAATGGTGGCAAGTGTCGAGCCCAGCATTTCCTTGGCACTGAACAAGTGGTGGAGATATGCCCGTGAATAATTCGCACACGTAAAACAATCACAGGTGGGATCGAGCGGTTCGTAATTGCGGCGATGCGCGGCATTGCGAACATGCATTCGTCGATCCCCTACGTACACAGTGCCATTGCGCGCATTGCGAGACGCCTCAACGCAATCGAAGGTATCGGCCCCACTTAGTACGGCTGCAAAAATATCGTCGGCCTGTCCAATGCCAAGTAGATGGCGTGGACGATCAGGTGGTAGCTCTTCACAAACCCAGCGCACGATTGTTCCCAGCGTAGCTTTGTCGAGCGCTCCCCCAATTCCGAAGCCATCGAGTTCAAGCTCGGCCAATTCTCGAGCTGACTTTCGTCGTAAGTCCTCGTATTGCGCACCTTGCACTACACCGAACAGTGCCTGATAAGGGCGATGAGAACGCTCGAGCGTAAGTCGCTGATGTTCAGCGACGCAGCGGATGGCCCAATCCTGGGTTCGCTGCACAGACTGTTCCTGGTAGCCGCGAGTGTTGAGAAGTGTCGTGCACTCATCGAAAGCAAACATGATGTCCGCGCCGAGCTGATGTTGCACCTGCATTGAGACCTCAGGGGTAAATCGATGCATGGAACCGTCGAGATGAGACTTGAATGTCACCCCATCGTCGTCCACATGTGCGAGCCGATCCTTACCTTCGGCAATCACATCGTCCGCTTGGACGGTTGATGCGTCCATTGCGATGACCTTTTTGAACCCGACACCGAGCGACAGAACTTGAAAGCCACCCGAGTCGGTGAAGGTAGGGCCATCCCATGCCATGAATCGACCCAGACCACCTGCGTCGTCGACGATATCGGCGCCCGGTTGCAAGTACAGGTGATACGCATTGGCCAAGAGTGCCTGTGCGCCAAGCTCTCGCATAGTGTGCGGTAGGACGGCCTTAACAGTGGCCTTAGTGCCAACCGGTATGAACGCGGGGGTCTGAATACGACCATGTGGCGTGGTTATCACACCGGCTCGCCCTAGAGTTGGCTCCCCTTGTTCGTCGAGAAGAGTTGCCTCGATGGAAAATTGAAAGTCTGAGCGTGCTGGTGCTTGCGACATCTACCTATTCCGGTGTTTTTCGACTGTTACGCCAACCGACGCCGGCTGGCTCAGGATCGAACAGTGCCCAACTGTCAAGATCTTCACGTGGGGTCTTGAACGCGATCATCGTGTTATGCGAAGCGCAGCCTCCGAGAATCCGCGCACGAGCCTGCCGAATATGGGAGTTGCCACGTTCTTGTTCGACGCTCAGGTAATCGAGGTCGTATTCCCCTTCGAGCATTTCGAACCATCGCGATAGCTGGGTAGCACGCGGCTCATTCTCGTCGGACGGGCCAGCCTCGATGAGTGCGACGGTGACAGATGGATCCTCCGAAAGTCGGGCAGCTACAACAGATCCCGCAGCACCACCACCGACAACGATGTAATCAAATTCATTGGGTTGACTAGCAGTTGTCATGTTTTCCTCGGTCTGTGATTCGTGAAGGGCTGAGATGAGTATCGCCGTGCGAACATCAGGGCGCACGTTTAGCGCCGCGCATACAGGGGCTAGACCTCGGACGGAACCTCGACCGATTCACCATGTGGCTTTACCCCGGATGGTAGGCGCAGAGTCGCAAGAAGACCCAGGAATACAAATGCCGCCGCGGTGAATGATGCGTACTTCACAGAAGACGCAAAGGCCTCCCCCGCCGCCTCTGCGATCGCGGCGCCACCTGGCTTTTGGCCGAGTGATGGGATCACCGTGCCAGCGGTCTTTTCCACTAGGTCGGCGATCTGTTGACGCTGTCCGTCATCGAGACCGGGGATGTTTGCCAGGTTGTTGTACGTCAATTTCGACAAGGACAAGAAGAGAACGGTTCCGAGGATCGCAGTTCCGAGAGCTGAACCCAACTGGCGCGCGGTACTTTGAGTACCGCTGGCCTGGCCTGACTTGCGCACGGGAACGTCGGCCAGAATCAAACCCGTTAGTTGAGCGCTGGCGTATCCAACACCGACTCCGTAGATGACAAGCCAGAACGCGATGATCCAACCGCTCACCGACGTTGAAATCGTGAGCCCGAGGCCGACAATGCCGACGATCTCGAGTGCGAGACCAAGTTGTGCCACGAACCTCTGTGAGCGTCTCATCGCCAACGTAGCGGCCGTCGGCCCGGCGATGAAGGCGCCAACGGCAAGTGCGGCAAGCAATGCACCGGCACCAAACGCGGTGTAGCCCAGCACGCTTTGGAGAAAAAGCGGTAACGAGAACAGAATGCCGAACTCACCCAAGCTAACGATCATGGCGGCGAAGCTGCCAATTCCGAAGGTTGGAATGCGGAACAGCGTGAAATCAAGAAGTACTGATTTCTGAGCCGCAGCCCGTCGCGTCTCCAGAAGGTAGAGGCCGATCAGGCAGGCCGCCGATAGGACCAGTGCCCAAAACACCGGCGAGAGAGAGCCAGCAGCCCAATTGATTCCAGCCATCGAAGTATCCGCGACGGTCTTTAACCAGCCGTAGTTGCGTCCCTCGATTAAGGCGAACACCAAGGTGCCAACACCTACGGTTGAAAGCACCGCACCGCCCACGTCGACACCCGGGGCGATATTGGCATCCTTGAACTCGGGAACGAACATCAACGACCCAATGATGATGACGATCGCAATGGGGACATTGATGTAAAAGGCCCAGCGCCATGAATAGTGTTCAGTCAGATAACCGCCGAGCAGTGGCCCAATTGCAGCCATTCCGCCGATGATCGAGCCGTAGATCGCGAAGGCAATCGTGCGCTCTTTACCCTTGTAGATCGAGTTGATAAGCGACAGCGAGGTCGGCGACATCATTGCGCCACCAACGCCCTGCAGGGCGCGAGCCGCGATCAGGGACTCACCTGAGCCGGTCCGAGCGGCCACCACACTTGAGACGAGGAATACGCCCGCACCAAGAACGAAAAGCAGACGTCGTCCGAATCGATCACCCAAGCCGCCCATCACAATGAGCAATGCTGCGAAGGTCAGCGAATAAATTGCGTTGACCCACTCCGCGTCGATCGAGTTGATGTTGAGTTCTCGAATGATCGACGGCAGCGAGACGTTGACGATCGTCGCATCCATGATGATCAAGGCAACGCCGAGTCCGATAAAGATCATCGGTAGCCATTTACTGCGCTGCTTCTCTGTTATCGGTTCAGACATGATCCATAGGCTACCGCTGAGACGTTAAACGACCGGCACGTGAGGCATGATGTAGTCATGGGTGAAAACGACGAAATCGAGCGACTGCTACGTGAGGTGGACGCCAATCTGACGGCAGCGGCCTCCCCACCGTCGACGCGTGGGCAAGTTGCACCCCGCTCTTCTTCGGCGGTGGGCACAGCAGAAGGAACGTCCACCGGTGTCGGTCTGCTCCCGAAGGCCGCTATCGCGGCAACTGTCTGCGGTGGTGTCGTCTTCACCGCAACGTTCTTTCTGCAATGGTTACCGCTGATCGATAATCCGGTGAGCAGCGGCTTGGGAGCCGCAGTAGGAGCGTTCTTCACCGCCTTGGTCTTGGGCCGCCGGAGTTCGAAGTAGCGACTTAGCGCTCCTGAAGTGCGAAGAAAGTAATGGCACTGGCGACCGAGACATTGAGGCTGTCGACGCCCCCGCTCATCGGGATTCGAACCTTCATGTCGCAGGCGTCGAAAGCCGCTTGGCTCAGACCTTTACCTTCATTTCCTACAACTACTGCGATGCGTCGATCGAGATCAATATCGCGCACTGATGGTGCTGACGGATCAGGGGTCATGGATATACAGGTGAAGCCGCTGTCGATCACGCGGCGGAGGCCGTCGGGCCACGGCTCAATCCGCGTCCAGGGCACCGCAAACACGGTGGCCATAGACACCTTGATACTGCGTCGATACAGCGGATCGGCGCACGACGGAGTAACGAGCACCGCGTCAAAGCCCAATGCAGCAGCGTTACGAAAGATGGCACCGACATTCGTATGGTCGACTAAGTCTTCCAATATGACGATGCGACGAGCACTAGCAATTACCTTGTCAACCGATGGCAATGGTTTGCGCTCAAAGGACATCAAGGCCCCACGGTGTACGTGATAGCCGGTGATGGATTCGAGCGTCGACTCATCAGCGACGTAGGTGGCGCAGTCTGATTCGACGAGGATGTCGTGAATCGATTCGACCCAGCGTTCGGTCATCAAAGACGCGCGAGGCGTGTAGCCAGCCGCGAACGCCCGTCGGATGACCTTCTCGCCTTCTGCGACGAAGAGCCCTTCCACAGGTTCGCGGATCTTGCGCAATTCGACGTCCGTTAGTGAAGTGAAGTCGCTCAACCGAGAATCGTGGCCATCGGTGACGTACGTCGGAAGCACTACCGCCGCCAAATGCTGACCGCGGCGGCGATCAATCCGATGGTGACGATGAGGGTGCGAAGAGCTACGTCCGGCAGGCGCTTGGCTAAAGGTGCCCCGATGAAACCGCCGACAAAAGCACCTGCGCCCACGGCGATTGCCGCTGGCCAATAAACGGCACCCGCAATCACGAAAATGATGGCCGCGACGAAGTTGCTGACACCTTGTAGAACGTTCTTCGCCGCATTGGAAAGCTGTAAGTCCGTGCTGTATAGCGTGGCAAGAACCGCCATCAGCAGAATGCCTTGGGCCGCACCAAAATAACCCGCATAGATGCCGACCACAAACAGAATCGGAAACAGGGCCGATTTTGGCAGGCTTACCGGATCGATCCCGCGCGATGAAATCGCACGACTGATGCGCGGTTGCACGACGACCAGGACGCACGCGCCAATGATTAACCACGGCACAACTGCTTCGAAAACAGTGGCAGGCAACCGCAGGACGAGGCTCGCTCCAATCGTTGCGCCGAGACCGATCATCAGCATAAGTCCCAGAACCGTGCGGCCGCGGCCGGCGAGTTGTTTGCGGTAGACGAATGCACCGGTCGCATTACCCGGTGAGATCCCGAGAGAGTTCGTTCCATTGGCCACCACCGGTGGCAACCCCGCAGCGAGCAAGAGGGGGTACGTGAGAAGTGTTCCACTACCGACGGCAGAGTTAATCGCACCGGCCGCAACACCAGCGGCACCCAGCAGTAGCAGGTTCACTGGGTAACCCTCGCAAGGGGTATGGCTATCTGGGACACCCCACGAGCCTACTCATGACATCGAGAATTATGCGGCTAGACGTCCGTTGGTCCGCGATCTAGCACTGCTTCCGGCACGTCAGCAGGTTGTGGTGTTGCGGAAGGTTTCGTAAAGGCACTTCCGAGCGTTTCCATCGCCTTGGAGAGTTCCGCTGGGATGACCCAAACCTTGTTCGATGATCCCTGCGCCAGCATGGGCAGAGCCTGAATGTACTGGTAGGCCAATACCTGCGGGTCCGCGCCACCTGCGTGGATAGCGTCGAATACCTTTTGGATTGCTGTCGCCTCAGCCTCAGCTCGCAACACGCGTGATTTTGCGTCACCTTCGGCGCGCAGAATCGCAGACTGGCGTTCACCTTCGGCGGTCAGGATTTGGGATTGTTTGAATCCCTCTGCCGTCAGGATGGAAGCGCGCTTTTCGCGCTCGGCCCGCATCTGCTTTTCCATCGTCTCTTGAACGCTCTTCGGCGGGTCAACAGCCTTAAGTTCGACGCGATTAACGCGGATCCCCCACTTACCAGTTGCCTCGTCTAGAACACCGCGCAAAACATTGTTGATCTCTTCACGAGACGTAAGCGTCTGCTCGAGATCCATACCGCCGATGACATTGCGCAGGGTCGTCACCGTGAGCTGCTCAATACCGGTGATGGGGCTGGCAATCTCGTACATCGCTGCCTTGGCATCGGTCACTTGGAAGTAGATAACGGAGTCAATGTTTACAACGAGGTTGTCTTCGGTAATTACTGGCTGAGGAGGGAACGAGACAACCTGTTCACGCATATCGATCAGCGGTTTAAGGGTGTCCACGTACGGGATCAGTAAGGACAGTCCAGGGTTGAGAGTGCGGTTGAACCGGCCCAACCGCTCAACAATCCCTGCACGCGCCTGCGGCACGATCCGTACGGCTCGCGTCAGTGTGAGCACCACGAGCCCCACGACGAGCAATCCAATGACAGCAGTAACAATCGCGCCAGTACCCATTGACCCACATCCCAATTCGGTCGCTTCTAACAGCTTTAGCCTACGAGCGCGGTGACACCTTCAATGGCGATCACTTGAACGGTGTCACCAGTTTTGAATGTGCTGTCTCCGTCGTACGAACGTGCACTCCACACCTCGCCACCAATCTTGACCCGACCGTCTCGACTGTCTACAGGTTCAAGAACAACCGCGTTAGAGCCTGGCAGCGCCGCCACACCCGTTCGTATCGCCACCGGTGTTTGCATGTGACGCAACGCAATCGGACGGATGAAGGCAACCAGAGCGCCGGAGACAACCGCGAATGTCAGCGCCTGCAGAATGACTCCGCCACCGAGTGCACCCACCACAGCCGCACCGGCAGCACCACCGGCGAGCATTGCGAACACTAGACTCGTCGTGAGAACTTCGGCGACGATAAGCAGGCCCGCCGCGATTAACCACCACACCCCCGGATTCATATCTTGATCATACGCATAAAGCTCCGGCTATGGGTTCGGTTAAATGGCTCGAGCTGACCAGCGATCCCTAGTACGAGTTATCGACAGCGGCAAACCAAACGTCTCTGACAACACCGGGCCAGTCAGCACATGCTCAAGTGGTCCGGCTGCCACCGCTCGTCCCCGTTTGAGGAGCAACGCATGGGTAAAACCGATCGGAATCTCTTCAACGTGATGCGTAACGAGCACTGTGGAGGCCGCGTTGAGATCGAGCGCGATATCGCCAAGCCGACGCACGAGATCCTCGCGCCCACCTAGATCAAGGCCCGCTGCGGGCTCGTCGAGAAGTAACAACTCAGGATCTGGCATTAACGCGCGAGCCACTTGAACTCGCTTGCGTTCACCCTCGCTCAGGGTGCCGAACCGCCTATGAGCGAATTGCCCCACCCCAAGTTGGTCTAGTAAAACCTGTGCGCGAGCGTGATCACCGATGTCATATCCCTCACGCCATCGCCCGGTGATCGCATATGCAGCAGTGACAACGACATCGGAGACCACCTCGTCATCGGGGATCCGCTCAGCTAATGCCGCACTTGCCAAGCCAATTCGAGGTCGTAGGTCGAATACGTCGGTGCGCCCAAGTGTTTCGCCTAGGATCTCGACCGTGCCGCGCGTGGGGTGCACGAGTGTCGACGCGATAGCTAACAAGGTCGTCTTGCCGGCGCCATTTCCGCCGAGCACGACCCAACGTTCGCCAACATTGACGTCCCATGACAGGCGATCGAGAATGGCAACGCCGCCTCGGACGACATCGACATCAACGAAACGAAGTACATCTCCCACGCCCCGAACATTAGCGGTGAATTGTGGTCCCCTTAGGCTCTGGACGTGGTTGTGTCGAGTGATGCTGGTCGCTTTGTTGCCTGGGGCAGCGCCTACCTGAATGAATTGGTCAGTCTGGATGAGGCGGCCGCGGCTATAACGGGCGACGTTGAATTGCACCGCGTTGTCACGTGGAGCGACAAAGCCGAGCCCGTTGCTGTTACCCACGCTTTAGGACTTCTGCGACGTCACGGTGTTTCGAGTCTGCGCCTTGTTCTGCCTGTTCCGGGAGATGCGACTGGCGTGCCAGGCCCGATTGCGGCGTCTTCGGCAGCGACCGACGCTGGGCAAGCGGTGGTGTGTGTTGCGGATGTGACGATCCAGCCATTGATGTTCGTGCCGCAAGTCGCGCATCCGGATGCTCAAAGCGATGTAACGGTCACCTTCTGGCAGTCACACATCGTGGAACTCACCAAAGCCCCCTACGGCCTACCCACCCTGTCTGAGGCCGATCGCCAACTCAACGAGGCGTTGGCACAATCCACCGAGACGCTGGCGCAATTGGACTTAGCCCGTGGACGTGATGAGTTTGCCCGCGATCTCGCTCGGATCATGCGTGCGACTGAACACATCAATGTTCCGTCGACGTTGTCGGCTCGAGCTCAGAGAATGATTGCTTCCGGCAGCCGTCTTATGGCGATTGTTGAGCTCGCTCAACGCACGGATGGTGCGAGCGTTTCGGCAACATCAGCCGAACTTCGTCGCGCCGCATTGCGTCCCTTGCAACAAGCTGCCAGATACGCGATCTGTGCGGGCTATTCAGCTCAGGCGGAGGAACGTGAACTCGACAAACTGCGACGACCATTCACGTGACGTCACCGCGTGGGGCGATAAACGCAGCGAGTCTCGCCTCATGCCGGTCTAACGATGCCCATGAGTTTTCGAACTCAAGGACAGCAATCCCGCAGGTTGGGTATTTGACTGCAATCGCCTTCGCAGCGGCCGGATCCGCGGATTCCGACAGTGCTGACACGAGATCTTCACACCCAGGATTGTGACCAACCAAGATCGCGGTTCTCGCCCGATCCGGAATCTCGCGCAGAACCGTCAGCAATGTCTCAACAGAAGCTTCGTAAACGCGCGGGTCTATGACAAGCGGACCAGATGAGTCAGTCTCATACTCCGCCGCTCCGATGTACCCGAGCGCGCCAGCGGCCAACGTCCATGTACCTCGAGCTCTACGGGCGGTTGACACAACAGCATGGTCCGGCGATCCAACCTCTGCGCGCAACCACTCCCCCGCAGCCCGCGCATCTGCAACACCCCGAGGGGCCAGTGGCCGATCGTGATCGACGACGCCGATTGGATACGACGATTTTGCGTGTCGCATCACGACGAGACGTCGCACAGTCATGACTAGGCGCCGATCGCGTGCACGCCACCGTCAACGTGGACGATCTCACCCGTCGTGCGAGGGAACCAATCGGACAACAACGCGACACATCCACGGGCGGCCGGCTCGGGATCTGACAGATCCCACCCGATCGGAGCCCTTGTGGCCCACACGGTTTCAAACTCATCGAATCCTGGAATGGACTTAGCAGCGATGGTTTTGAGTGGGCCAGCAGCCACCAGATTGACTCGAACGCCCTGGGGTCCAAGGTCGCGTGCGAGATAGCGCGCGGTTGATTCAAATGCCGCCTTGGCAACGCCCATCCAGTCGTACTTTGGCCAGGCAACAGTGGCGTCAAAGTCGAGGCCAACCACAGATGATGTGCGACCCTCTCCGGTCATCAAAGGCAAGCAAGCCATTGTGAGTGACTTCAACGAGTACGCAGAGACGTGTAGTGCCGTCGCGACATCCGTCCACTCGGTGTTGAGGAAGTTGCCACCTAGGGCGGATTCTGGCGCGAATCCGATCGAGTGCAGCACTCCGTCCAATCCATCGACATGCTCACGAATCCGACCCTCGAGCGCGGCCAAATGCTCTGGATCCGTTACGTCAAGTTCCACGACCGGTGCAGGCGACGGCAAACGGCCAGCAATCCGAGTTGTTAGGGACATCGCACGTCCGAAGGATGACAGGACGACGGTTGCACCTTCGGCCTGCGCTAGGCGCGCGACATGGAATGCGATTGACTGGTCAGTCAGAACGCCCGTGACAAAAATGCGCTTGCCGTCCAAGATGCCCATGTCGAACCCTTCGTCGATGTAGCCGTGTGAAGAACTGCTCGTGACTTAGTGTCCCATTCCCAGACCACCGTCAACTGGGATGACGGCACCGGTGATGTAGCCGGCAGCCTCACTGGCCAAGAACGTTACTACGCCAGCGATTTCATCTGGTGTCGCAAGACGTCCGAGCGGAACGGCATTGAGGATTTCACCTTTGCGATCCTCGGTCAGTTCAGCGGTCATGTCCGTGGCAACAAACCCGGGAGCTACCACGTTGGCAGTGACCCCGCGACTGCCGAGTTCACGTGCCACAGACCGAGCGGCCCCAATGAGTCCAGATTTTGAGGCGGCGTAATTGACCTGTCCGGCAGATCCCAGCATCCCGACGACACTGGAAATGAAGATAATGCGTCCTTTGCGAAGTTTGAGCATCCCCTTTGCGGCCCGGCGCGTGACGCGGAGGGCTCCCACCAAGTTCGTCTGGATGACGTCATCGATGTCATCGTCAGACATCCTCATGAGCAACGTGTCACGGGTGATTCCGGCATTGGCGATCAGGATCTCCACCGGTCCCCACTGGGCCTCGATCTGATCAAACGCCGCCTCAACGCTCTGTCGATCAGTGACATCAGCGGCAATAACAAGAACGTTTGTGCTAGCGAACTCGTCCGGTAGGACACCCGATCGTGCGGTAATCGCAACGCGATCACCTTGGGCGTGGAATGCCTGCGCGATGGCTAATCCGATCCCGCGATTGCCTCCGGTGATCAGTACAACCCGATCCATCATCCACTCCTTCACCCACGAAATCGACCGTACTCAAATCTATCTGGCAAGCACGAACGCCGTTGCCTTCCGACACCGAGTTCAGTGCTCCCAACCTAGTGGTTCAGTGGATGTGCTGAGCACTGGACCAATAGGGTCTTCATATGCGCGCTATTCGAGTTGATTCATTTGGTGGTCCAGAAGTTCTCGTTGAGGTCGAGGTCGACGCTCCCATTCCGGGTGACGGCGAATGGCTGATCGACGTCACTGGTGTGGGGTTGAACTATGCCGACACGCATCAAGCTGAGAACAGCTACCTATCGGAGCAGACCCTGCCGTTTGTTCCCGGGATGGAGGTCGTTGGTGAGGTCGCACATGGTGACCGTGCGGGCACACGAGTCTGCGGATTCGTGTCCCGCGGCGGGGCTTATTCGGAGTACGCGATCACCCGTCCGGAACTTTGTTTCGAGGTCCCCGAAACTGTTGGCGATGTTGCGGCCCTATCTCTGCTCGTGCAGGGCCTCACAGCACATCACCTGATCCATAGCTCGGCGCGGCTACAGGCCGGCGAAACAATCGTTGTGAATGCCGCTGCCGGCGGCGTTGGCAGCCTGGCCGTTCAGATCGCACGCAAGGCAGGTGCGGGAAATGTCATAGCTACGGCATCGACGGCCGAGAAACTCGACATGGCTCGTGACTTGGGTGCCACGACGGGCGTCCTGCTCACCGGTGCAGAATCTGCGAAGGAAATCGCATCTGCACTGCGCGCTGCCAACGGGGACCGCGGTGTTGATGTGGTCTTGGAGATGGTCGGCGGAGCAACCTTTGATGGCGGTCTTCGTGCCCTAGGTCGATTCGGACGGATCGTTTGCTTCGGTAATGCATCACGCACTCCGCAAACGGCAATCAGTCCCTCAGATCTGATGATTGGATCAAAATCGGTCATGGGGTATTGGCTGGTTGATTCAATGAGCAGCCCGGAAACCATGATTGCGCCCGTGCTGGCCGACTTGGTGACGGCCGTTGCATCTGGGGAGTTGCGAACACTGCCGGGTGCTACCTATCCGCTGAGTCAGGCAGCCCAAGCTCATCGCGACATCCGCGACCGCAAGACGACGGGCAAAGTAATCCTCGACCCGAGACTGGGCTAACACGTTGAGGTCACCGCACAATCCAACTGTCTCCCCTAATTCACTGACCGCCGTAGGAGAAAACTCGTGACAAACCGAGATGTCGACCATGACTTTCTAGCACTTCCCCTTCAGCAATGTCAGGACGCGGCGCTGTCGCGCGCGCGCGAACTCGGTGCAGAGCATGCAGACGTGCGGGTAGTTCGTTTGCAGAACTCGTCCATAAACCTTCGTGATGCTCGGCTCGATGGCAACGTCACTGCAGTCGATTCCGGCCTGTCCGTTCGCGTATTGGTAGACGGATGCTGGGGCTTTGCGGCCACCGGTGAGATATCGGCAACGGCGGCCGCTCGGGTAGCAGAACGCGCCGTGACGATGGCGAAAGTCAGTGCGCCCCTTGTTACTCAGCGTGTGGTTCTGGCACCAGAACCCGTGCACGTCGGTAACTGGGTATCTGCCTATGACATCGATCCGTTCGACGTACCTGAGGCAGACCGCATCGGGTTACTAGCCGAGTACAGCCGCACCATGCTTGCCCACGATGCCGTCGCGCACACCGATGCGCGAGTTTTGGCGGTGAAGGAGCAGACCTTCTACGCAGATCTTGCAGGAACAAGAACTGTGCAGCAAAGGGTGCGCATCGAAGCTGAATTCACCGCTGTCGCGATTGACGGCGACACGGGATCCTTCGAGACGATGACAACCACCGCTCCCCCAGTCGGCAGAGGCTGGGAGTACCTGACCGGCGGTGGACAGACTGTTGGCGGTGCACGTGCGTGGAATTGGGACGACGAATTGACTCGTCTTCCCGTGCTGCTTGCTGAAAAGCTTCACGCACCCTCGGTCGAGGCGGGGCGTTACGACTTGGTCATTGATCCCACCAACTTGTGGCTGACCATCCACGAGTCGATCGGCCACGCGACGGAACTCGATCGAGCCCTCGGGTACGAGGCAAACTATGCGGGCACGTCATTTGCCACACCGGACAAACTCGGGTCTTTGCAATACGGAACCGCACTGATGAACGTGATCGGGGATCGAACGGTCACTCACGGCTTGTCCACGGTTGGTTGGGATGATGAGGGCGTCGGCGCCCAAGAGTGGGACATCGTTAAGGATGGTGTGCTCGTCGGTTATCAGCTTGATCGTTCGATGGCGGCTGAGTTTGAACTCGCGCGGTCGAACGGTTGCGCATATGCAGACAGTGCCACGCACACGGCCATTCAGCGCATGCCGAATGTGTCGTTGAAGGCCAATCCCGAAGGGCCTTCATTGGACGACCTCATCGGTGGCGTCGACGATGGCATCTACATTGTTGGTGACAAGTCGTGGTCGATCGATATGCAGCGCTTCAATTTCCAATTCACCGGGCAGCAGTTCCATAAGATCAAAGGCGGAAAGCTCGTTGGCCAGGTGAAGGATGTCGCGTACCAAGCGACCACAACAGACTTCTGGGGCTCAATGACCGTTGTTGGCGGGCCGTCGACGTACTTACTCGGTGGTGCCTTCAACTGTGGAAAGGGTCAACCAGGCCAGGTTGCGCCCGTCTCACATGGATGCCCGGCTGCACTTTTCGAAAATGTCAACGTTCTCAATAGCGTGAAGGAGGCCGGGCGATGAGTTCCCAGACGATTCCCACACCGCAGGAGATTGTCGAAGCAGGCTTAGTTGCCGCCGCAGGCGTCAAAGATTGCGTTGTCATCGTTACCTGTACGGCCATTGCTAACGTGCGATGGGCACGTACGACACTGACAACGAACGGCGAGACCTTCTCAGTTTCTGCAGCGGTTGTTGCAATCGTCGATGTCGACGGCGGCACCGCGGCCGGATCCGTAACCGGTCAGATTGATAGCGCTCAGGACGTAGACCGCCTTGTCGAGGCTGCGATTGGAGCTGCGCGTCAGGCGGGTCCGGCCGATGATGCGGCCGACTTACCCGAATCACTTGCAACGGCTGATTGGTCGAAGGCGCCCGGTTTGGCCACCAGTGACGAATTGGCGGATGTCACACCGGCACTTGGACGTATTTTCGTTGAGGCACGTAAGGACGGCATCGAGCACTTCGGTTATGCCGAGCAAGCAGTCATCACCACGTACGTAGGAACTTCGAGTGGGACGCGGGCTCGGTTCGAGGGCCCAGAGGGACGACTTGAACTGACGGCAAAGAGCCATGGACGATCGCGTTCAGCTTGGGCTGGACGTTCGGGGCGACGACTCAGTGAGATCGACGTCGCTGGCGCGGATGCGGAATTGCGACAGGGACTTGAGTGGCAGGCAAACCGGGTGGAGATTGAACCTGGTCGTCACACAGCGGTACTGAGTCCGAGTGCGACCGCCGATCTCATCATCGATTTGTACTGGTCCTCTATGGCCAGAGATGCAGCCGAAGGTCGAAGTGTGTGGAGTAAGCATGGCGGCGGTACCCGGATCGGAGACGTTGTTGGAGATGCTCGTATAACTCTGTCTAGCGATCCGTCTTGGGAAGGCCTAGAAGCGATTCCGTTTGCCACGGCTGTCGCTTCCTCCGCTGCCTCAAGCGTTTTCGACAACGGCCTACCGCTCAACCCCATAACGTGGATCGAGCAGGGGGTGTTGCGAAATCTGATCTCTACAAGGGCTACCGCCAAGGAATCACAGGTCCCGCTAGCGGTGGCAGTGGACAACCTTCGCATGGATGTGGATGGCGGACATGGGTCAATCGCCGACGTAGTGGCAAGGGTCGAAGACGGCTTGCTGATTACCTGTCTTTGGTACAACCGGGTCGTCGATGCTCAGACCCTGTTGCTTACCGGCCTCACCCGTGACGGCGTTTATGTAATCCGAGGCGGCAAAGTGATTGGTGCTGCAACGAATTTCCGGTTCAACGATTCCCCTGTGGACATCCTGACCCGCATCATTGACGCCGGTGACACGGTGCCAACCTTGGCTCGCGAGTTCGGTGACTACTTCAACCGAGCTGCCATGCCACCGCTAGTTGTGCAGGGCTACAACTTCTCTACCGTGTCACAAGCTAGCTAGAACGCACGATTCACTGCTGCAGAATCGGTGGCCGGTCAGCACCGCGCCACGGACCGGGGGTGGGTTGGCGAAGATCGCGGTACTCGGTGGTTGTGCCGACCGGCCGTAGGCCCCGTGCTGTGTAGTTAGCTAGCGCTGTGGGTGAATCTAAATCACAGGTATGAACCCAAACCCGAATAGTTCGCTCATCAGCCCATGCACGCGACAATGCCTGCGTAAGCAGCCATCCGCCGAGGCCCAACCCTGTATAGCCAGGTAACAAGCCGAAGTAGGCGAGCTCTACATTGCCGTCGTCTGCTCGGTCGAGTTCAAAGTAGCCTGCTGGGGAACCCTCGACAGTACACACCCACAATTCATAGCCGGGTGCGTCTATCCACTCGGACCACTGCGCATACGTCCACGGGATTCGATCAACCCAATACCAATTGCCACCCACGGCGCGGTAGAAAAATCGCGAGTACTCCGGGGTTGGTGCGCCGACCCTAGTCAGGACTGGTGCGACTTTTGGTTCGGAGCTCACGACGATATCGCTCGACGAGGTGGTCTCGAGTGCGGTTACGAGTACAGGCGTGAGGCCTTCAGCAGGGGCATCAGACAGAGTCATGCTTAACCTCGGTTAGGAGTCTTCGAGTCGGAAGCCGACCTTCATTCCAACTTGGATGTGATTGATGCTGCCATCTTCGATATGGCCACGAATCTCCGTGACCTCAAACCAGTCCATGTGGCGAATGGTTTGCGAAGCTCGCTCTATCCCATTGCGAATGGCTTGCTCGACGCCGTCCGGCGATGTGCCAACAATTTCGGTTACTCGGTATGTGCGACTAGTCATGGACACATCTTGTCCTACTGCCTACCTCGAGTGCGAGCCGCATCACATCGTGGCGCTCGCAGATGCCGATAAGTAAGGCAGGGCTTACCTTAGGGTTATGGCCGAGCCGGAAGTGCACCAAATCACAGACGCGGGTGTGTCGCTGTCCGATGATCAGGTTGGCCGCAC
>JBAXUN010000169.1:0-3191 GCA_037129655.1 Actinomycetes bacterium | reverse complement strand
TCGCAAATGGCAGCCGCGTACCTCACGGCGCTAGCAGGTGATCGCGTTGAAGTTCGATCGGCGGGTTCGGCCCCGGCCAACAGTGTGAACGCGGCCGTGGTTGAGGCGATGCTTGAAGAGGGCATCGACATTTCAGCTGAGTCGCCCAAAATACTGACCGTCGAAGCAGTTCAGTCAAGCGATGTCGTGATCACGATGGGGTGTGGTGACGCCTGCCCGATTTTCCCCGGCAAGCGTTACGAAGATTGGAAGCTTGAGGATCCGGCTGGTCAGGGTGTTGATGCAGTGCGTCCTATTCGCGATGACATTCGTAGTCGGATTCAGGCACTCATCGATGACATTGCTCCAGCGGTTGCCAACTGATGGCGCGTACCTCGGATATTGCGCGACGCCTCTTCGCCGAATTCCTAGGCACCGCGATTCTTGTAGCTGGAGTCGTCGGCTCAGGAATCATGGCGCAGCGTTTGTCGCCCAACGATGTTGGTCTTCAGTTACTTGAGAACGCGATCGCGACGGGCGGAATTCTGTTCATCCTGATCGCAACCCTGGGCCCCGTCAGTGGTGCCCAATTCAATCCGGTCGTGACCGCAGCCGACGCATGGTTCGGCGGCTTGCCTAAGCGCGATGTTCTTCCGTACCTGGTGGCTCAAGTTGTTGGCGCCTGTGCAGGAGCGATCCTTGCCAACCTGATGTTTGGGCTTGCAGCGGTGAACATCTCGACGCATGTACGCGACGGATCGTCGACGCTGTTGTCTGAAGTAGTTGCAACCTTCGGACTTCTGCTGGTGATCTTTGGACTGGTCCGTGGCGGTCGATCGACATGGATTCCCGCTGCTGTCGCGTCCTACATCGTGGGCGCGTACTGGTTCACGTCGTCTACGTCGTTCGCAAACCCAGCCGTAACAATTGGCCGAACACTTTCAGATACGTTCGCTGGAATTGCACCGGTGAGTGTGCCGGGATTCGTTGTTGCGCAATGTATCGGCGCTGCGGTCGCGGTATCTGCGGTGATCGTCCTGTGGCCACGTCCGTCACTGGATCATGCAAAGGCCGTTGACGTTCAAGCCGAAAACCGTTGAACGATCGCCGTTTAAACGCGTGGTGCGCCGACGCCTCGGCCTATGTGTGCAGGCTGATCTAGTGCTGCGTGGACGGCCTTAACGGCAGCAAGAACGTCGGCCCGATCCTGGGGGAAAGGCGAGACCTTTCCGGCGCTCTGATCCATGTGCAGGTAGAGGTATTCACCGGTGAGCACCTGAGTCTCACCATCGAACAAGGCCGTGTGAATTCGAAGCCGCTTGGCGTCTGCGTCGACAAGAATCGTTTCTGATGTGATTGTCGCGCCGCCCGCGACTTCGGCGAGATAGCGCAGATGTGCCTCGACGGTGTAAGTGGTGCAGTCAGTACGCGCGAGGTAATCGGCCGAAACCCCAAGGTACTCAAGGAATGCCTCGTTGGCTGCTGTGCACATCACCGCGTAGGCGGAGTCCGTCACATGCCCGTTGTAATCGAGCCATTCATTGCGCACGGAAATGTTCGGCCCGATAAATGGCGCGGGTATCTGAGCACTATCGAACACCTGTGCGCTCTGTTCAGTCATGTTTCGCCTCGTGTTGATCGGTCATGCTCGAATTCCTAAAGCGTTAGCAATGTCTGTTGCGGCGGCAATCGCCTGCGCGCCAAGGGTGGGAAAGCGATCGGGCGTGAGGCGATTGCGTGGCCCCCAGATGCTCACCACAGCGATTGGCCGGGGCCCGTCCAGCACTGGTGCGGACACACCAAACAGCTGTGCCTCGAATTCGCCGGCGCAAGTTCCGTAGCCCCGCGAACGAATCGTGGCTAGCTCGTCGCGCAACGCCTCCGCGTCGGTGATCGTCGTGTCAGTAAAGCGAGATCGTGCTTCGGTCAGCATCGAGTCCAACTCCGCAGCCGGCAACCACGCCAACCACGTCTTGCCTGATGACGTTGCGTGCAAGGGAACGTGACGACCGAGCCAGTTCGCCGTCATTACGGTTGCCGGAGCCACCTCGTCGACGTAGGTGAGGCCAGTGCTGCGTACGACCGCGAGATCAGCAGTTTCACCTGTCTCGGCGCAAAGCCGCTCAAGAATCGGATGGACTCGGCGCACGATTCCGTCGACGGGAGCGGCGCCGGCAAGGCGAGCAATTCCCGGCCCAAGCACGTAGCGGCTCGCCGAATCTCGTTCGAGCAGACCGTTGTCTTCCAACGTGGCGAGCAACCGCCAAGCGGTTGCGCGATTTAGCCCGGTGGCAGTGGCCAGCACTGCCACGGGTGCGCCTTCAGGGGCTGCATCGGCCACAGCGCGAAGTAGCGCGGCAGCGCGGTCGACGGATTGAACGCGGCCGGCCCGGTCGTCGGGCATGGAACTCGTTGCCAGTGACACGCACCCACCCCCTTGACCCATCTCGCGCTGCACTCGTACAGTTCTATCGCATAATATAAACACGCATCGCACAATGCGAGCAAGATGTGCGAGTGAGTATTCGGGCGAGCAAGTGTCTCGATAAGGGTTCCGGGAGGACCACATGCTGGAGTCGACTCGTGAGGGCGGCTGGGAGAACCCAACCGAACCCATCGCGGCGCCGCTGGCTCGGTATCGCCAGGTCGTGCCGCAGGCGTGGGTGGATTACAACGACCACATGAGTGAGTCGTTCTACCTGTGGGCGATGGGTGAAAACTCGGACTCGTTCTTCCGCTACGTCGGTATCAACGAGGAGTACCGCGCTGCGGGTGGCTCGCTGTACACAGTTGAGACGCACATGCGCAATATCGACGAGGCTGGTCTTGGAGATCAACTCAGCGCCACCTTTCAAATCCTGGGTAACGACACCAAGCGGGTCCACATCATCCACCACCTGTTTCGTGACGATGTGTTGATCGCGACCGGTGAACAGATGTTGCTGCACGTTGATATGAATGCAGGAAAGGCTGTGGCGATGCCTGATGAGCTCTATCGCCGGGTCAGTGCGATCACCGCTGCACATGCGCACTTGCCCATTCCCGAATGGGTAGGTCGTGTCATTTCAATCCCCAAGCCATAAGCCGCCGAAAGAACTCAGCGCTCGTCGATAGGTGAGCGAAACTCAGTAACCGCAACAGATCGGAAGGAACGTCATCGTGGACTTCGTCCCTAATGATGAACAGCGCGCAATCGTCGAGACGGTTCGCGC
>JBAXUN010000168.1:0-3215 GCA_037129655.1 Actinomycetes bacterium | reverse complement strand
GTTGCCTCCGCGTGACGCAGAACAATGAGCGCCTGAGTATCGGGAAATGACAGCGCAACGGTCACGAGATCGCGATCGTCTTGGTAAGTGAGTGTGCTGTTGACCTCGGCTGCAGGTATCCAAGCGACGTCATCGACTTCTGCGTCAGCCTCGCGAGGATCTTGGGTAACGACCGTGGCGCGCCAGTACAGCACGCGCTTTGGTGCGTCGTCGACTACGTATTCGCGGCTTCCGAGGAATGGGCCGAGAACACAGCGAACCCCGGTCTCTTCAAAGACTTCGCGAACGGCTGCCACATCGTGGGCCTCACCAGTTTCGAGTTTGCCCTTTGGTAGAGACCAATCGCTGCGATGAGGACGGTGAACGACCAAAACATGCGGGCGACCATCGATCTCGCGCACGACCACCGCACCGGCGGCCTCGATGGTGCTTACTGAGGTGGTCATGTCGACCGGACACCAAGGTATCTGAGCATCGTTATGCTCCCGCTCCGAGACGTCGGACCTGACGTGAGATCAGCAAAGACTGGATATCGCGAAGTGGTTGCCCATCGTGACCTTGATGAACGCGCAGCCATTCACCATCAGAACCGAGATGCCAACTCGACGTCCCGGGGTCGAAAGCGAGGTCTATTAGTTCGGTCAGTTTGCGGACGTGACGCGAGTTGTTCAAGCGCGCAAGTACCTCAATGCGCCGATCTAAGTTGCGGTGCATGAGGTCAGCTGAACCGATCCAGACCTCGGGAGTTCCTCCGTTGGTGAATTCGTAAACCCTTGAGTGCTCAAGGAATCGGCCCAGGGTGCTTCGCACGCGAATATTTTCACTCAGCCCAGGAACACCGGGACGTACTGCGCAGATTCCACGGACCCAGATGTCAACGGACACACCGGCCTGGGAGGCGCGATAGAGCGCATCCAAGGTCTCTTCGTCGACGATCGAGTTGCACTTGATGCGCACGCCTGCGGGTCGTCCCTCTTGGTGATGGGCGATCTCACGCTCGACGCGCTCAATCAAACCTGAACGCACGGAGTTCGGGGCAACTAGCAGGCGGTTGAAGTCTGACTCGAGTGAGTAGCCGGACAGAACATTGAAAAGGCGTGCGACGTCAGTGCCTACTTCATCGTCCGTTGTGAGCAGGCCAACATCTTCGTAAAGTCGTGCGGTTTTGGGGTGATAGTTACCTGTGCCGAGGTGAATGTATCGGCGCAGTTTGTCGCCGTCATCGCGTACGACCATCGAGAGTTTGCAGTGCGTCTTCAAGCCCACCAGACCGTAGACAACGTGACAGCCGGCCTGTTCAAGCTTGCGTGCCCAATCGATGTTCGCCTGCTCGTCGAAGCGGGCTTTAATCTCGACGATGGCCAGCACCTGCTTGCCAGCTTCGGCCGCGGCCACCAGCGCATCGATAATGGGCGAGTCGCCGCTGGTGCGATACAGGGTCTGCTTGATTGCAAGCACCTTGGGATCGGTAGCGGCCTGCTCGAGGAATCGCTGAACACTTGTGCTGAATGAGTCGTACGGATGGTGCAGCAAGATGTCGTGATCGCGCATCGCCTCGAGAACGTCGGGAGGTGACGAAGATTCGGTCTCCGAGATTTCGCGGTTGGTGCGTGGCAGGAACGATGGGAGCTTGAGATCGTCACGCGGTAGCCCGACTAACGCCCAAAGTGCCGTCAGATCAAGTAGGCCAGGAATGTGCATGACCTCGTTAGAGCCGATGCCTAGCTCACGTTCGAGCAACTCCATGACGTAAGGGTCGATGGTTTGCTCAACCTCAAGACGAACTGGTGGACCAAAGCGGCGACGCATGAGTTCGCGCTCAAGTGCGAGCAGGAGATTTTCTGCATCATCCTCTTCAACTTCGAGATCCTCGTTTCGAGTCACTCGGAAGATGTGGTGCTGCAGGACCTGCATACCTGGGAATAGTTCATCCAAGTGTGCGGCGATGATGTCTTCGAGTGGTACGAAGCGCGACGAGCCAACAGACACCAAGCGATCAAGGATCGGTGGCACCTTCACCCTTGCGAAGAGTTCATTGTCCGTCGTCGGGTTCTTCACGACCACTGCGAGATTTAGCGACAGGCCACTGATGTAGGGGAACGGATGTGCCGGGTCGACAGCCAAGGGGGTGAGTACCGGAAACACCTTGTCACGGAAAAGCTGGCCAAGTGCTAAGCGCTCATCGGAGGTTGCTTGATCCCAGCGCAAAATGCGAATGCCAGTTTCCTCGAGTCGCGGCTGGATGTCATCGCGCAATAGTGACGCGTGACGATCCATCAACTGCTCGGTACGGGCATAAATCGCCTCTATGAGATCGCGAGGCATGTATCCGCTGGTTGACTTAACCGCGATACCAGTGGCAATTCGGCGCTTGAGGCCAGCAACGCGAACCATAAAGAATTCGTCGAGGTTACTCGCGAAAATAGCCAAGAATTTGGCGCGCTCAAGTAACGGCAGATCCTGGTCTTCGGCCAGTTCCAGTACGCGCTCGTTGAAGGCCAGCCACGATAGTTCTCGATCTAGATACCGGCCGTCCGGAAGTGGGACGTCGTTGTGTTGGTCGCTAAGCACGTTCGAGGTCATGTCTATAGAGTGCCAGACGATCCAATCCGCCGCCGCAGACTCCGCGCAGACAGGTAGACATGGTTGGTGTGCTAACCCGGGGGGATTGAGGTTCCAACCGTGAACTCAACGTCACGGTCCCAGACGGTAAATCCGAGGCTCTCGTACAAGGCGACAGCTGAGGCGTTCGAGGCGTCGACGAAGAGCATGACCTCAGGTAAACCTCGACGACGTAGGTGACCAAGTCCGACCAACGTTAGGGCGCGACCAAGGCCGGTGCCGCGGTGATCGGGGTCGATCCCAACCACGTACACCTCGCCGATTGGGTCGTGACCGTGGGAATGTTCCGCAACGTCATGCCCGTTGACGTCATGCGAATGATCGTGGCTGTCGGCTGAGTGCTCATCACCTTCGTGAGCGTGATCATGTTCACCATGGACTTTCGTCCAGTGGAATCCGACGATGTGTTCGGTGCCCTCAGCGTTGTCTTCGACCGCGAGGAAGAAGCCGGACGGGTCAAACCAGGGTTCACGCATGCGAACGTCTAGGTCTGCCTGTTGCCATCCACCCTGATCAGGTAAATCTGCGAAGGCGCGCGCGTTTAGGTCCAGCCACGGTCCATCATCGAGACCGGGTAAAAATGTGCGCACATG
>JBAXUN010000167.1:0-3219 GCA_037129655.1 Actinomycetes bacterium | reverse complement strand
ACGGCAACAGCGAGATCAAGAACGTTGCCTTGAGCGATGAACTGACGGAAACCCTTGAGCATGGCCAAACCCTTCATTGCACACACGGTGCGCAGGTGAGCGACTCATCTCTACGTGCCCCCGGAGCCGCGGTCACCCGAGCATCGCACAGGTACGACGGTCGACGCACGGACTTTGCGACTAGTTCAGCAGGTCTCGAAGGACGATCGTCTGCTCTCGCTCTGGGCCGACGCCGATCGCAGAAATTCGCGAGCCACAGCGGTCTTCCAAGAACTGCACGTAAGCCCGTGCGTTGGCGGGAAGATCCTCGAGGCTGCGAGCCGACGAGATGTCCTGCGACCAGCCCGGCAGGAATTCGTAGATCGGCTTAGCGTGATGGAAGCCCGTCTGCGTCATCGGCAGTTCCTCGTGACGTTCACCGTCCACCTCATAGGCGACGCACACCGGGATCTGCTCCCAGCCACTAAGCACATCAAGCTTCGTGACAACCAGGTCAGTAATCCCGTTGATACGCGAGGCGTAACGCGCGATAGGCAGATCAAACCAGCCGCAGCGGCGGGGGCGTCCCGTCGTCGTGCCGAACTCCGCCCCAATCTTGCGCAGCTTTTCGCCGTCCTCGTCGAACAGCTCCGTCGGGAACGGGCCCTCACCAACGCGAGTGATGTACGCCTTGGCAATCGCGATCACGCGGGTAACAGCTATCGGTGAAATTCCCGCACCCGTACACGCACCACCGGCAGTCGCGTTCGATGACGTGACGAACGGATAGGTGCCGTGATCGACGTCGAGCAGTGTTGCCTGGCCACCTTCGAGGAGAACAACCTCACCCCGTTTCAAAGCCTGATCGAGCAGCAGCGCCGTATCAGCCACATACGGGCTCAAACGCTCAGTGTGAGAGAGCAGTTCTTCAACAACCTCATTCACCGTGATCGCGCGGCGGTTATAAACCTTGACCAAGAGGTGGTTCTTAAGTTCAAGCGCCCCTTCGACTTTCTGGCGCAGAATCTTTTCGTCGAACAGGTCCTGCACCCTGATTCCAACGCGAGTCATCTTGTCCGCGTACGTCGGCCCGATGCCGCGACCAGTCGTGCCAATCTTGCGGCTGCCTAGGAATCGCTCATTGACCTTGTCCAGCGTGCGGTTGTAGGACGCAATCACGTGCGCATTCGCGCTCACGACAAGTTTTGAGGTGTCGACGCCACGTGCGTCCAGACCATCAATCTCATCGAAGAGGACCGGCAAGTCGATAACGACGCCGTTGCCAATAACCGGGGTGACCCCCGGCGTCAGGATTCCGGACGGGAGAAGGTGAAGTGCGTACTTCTCATCACCAATGACGACGGTGTGCCCAGCGTTATTGCCACCATTGAATTTGACGACGTAGTCGACGCGACTACCGAGAAGGTCTGTGGCTTTGCCCTTGCCCTCATCGCCCCATTGGGCGCCAACCAGCACGATTGCCGGCATCGGGTCTCCTTGATGTGGTCGTGACGGCCAGCGCGACCACTTGGTCGAATCACCGCGGCTCCACCAAGGGTGGTGCCACCAGATACTACCGGTTTCCGACCGTTCGTACCTCGTTCACCGAGTTGACGGAGCGTGAATCCGCTCGTCAGTTTTCCGCATCCGTGGCCACCGTTAGCAGCGGGGAAATCGACGGATTGAGTGCAACTGCGATGCGACGACCAAGAAGATCACCCGACGACCACGCCGTCTCGATGCGTGACACCGAGCCCCACCCATCACCACACATGCCGATCCGACCGTCGAAGTAGAAGGGGCCGTCGAGCATCTTTCGAGGCCTTGCCAGCGACCACCGCTTGATTTCAACCCATTCAGGATCAACCTGCAGACCCATCACTGAGCGAAGTTCGGCAAGCATCAATGGGATGGCACGGGCCGGGTCGTCAAGGAATCGTGCAGCCAGGACCGATCCACTGTGGGCAACCAGCACGGGCGCGTCGTCGCCACGTCGACGCCCGTCATCAGCAATGAACGACAAGACAGCAGACTGATTCACAAACGCACCGTCGAGATCACCCCACGTACGTGTTTCATACGCAGCGACGAGAGCCAGCACCGGATCCCAAGTGGGTGTGGTCAGTGCGCCGAGTGCGGGATCAGTCGCAGCGAGAAGGTCGCGCAATTGCGCATCCGGCATCGCTAGAACAGCAATATCCACTTCGACATCGTCGATCAGGACGCCGGTTGGTGATCGCTCAACGGAGGAAACCTCTTGTGGGAAAAGAACATTCGGCAAATCAGCAGCGAGGTCTTCGACGAGGGAACGCAGCCCTCCAGCAGCTCCAAACCGCATCGGCCCAACCTTGACGACAGGGTCGCTACCAGGATCGAGAACCGCAAATTTATCGGTCCATTCGCGAGCCAGGCCCCGCCCGGTCCAGCCGCGCACAACATCGACGAACCTCGGATCACTCGCGGTGAAGTACGAAGCACCGAGATCGACAACCCGTCCGTCGTAGGGCAGCCCCGAATCTCGAATTCGTCGCGAGGCCATTCGGCCGCCCAAGCGCTTACCGCGATCGAACACGACGACATCGACGCCCGACGCATGTAACGCCGACGCGCACGCGATTCCTGAGATACCGCCGCCAACGACACCTACGCGCGTCGGCCGATGCTGGTCCTTAGTCAACGACGTCACCTCTGACCATCAGCTTGATCCGTGCACTGGGCTCAGTTTCCTTCGAGCGCAGCAGCCGCGGCGGCCGAGGAATCACGCAGGAAGATCGTGCAACGCGTGGCCTCATCCTCTTCACCGATCGCACCAGCGGCACGCGCCAAAGCATTGAGGCAACGAAGGAACCCGCGGTTTGGTTCGTGCTCCCACGGGACCGGGCCGTGGCCCTTCCAACCGGCACGGCGCAACTGATCCAAACCGCGGTGATACCCGACCCGGGCATAGGCGTACGACTCGATAACGCGGCCGTCAGCCCAAGCCTGATCGGCCAAAACCGCCCAAGCCAGACTGTTGGTCGGGTAGTCGGCCGCTACCTGATGTGCATCTTCGCCCGCGGCCAAGGCTGCGTGCGGTTCTGGCATATCGGGTAGATAGGTCGGATCGGGTCCGCCGAGGAGATTCTGATCGATCGGTGTTGTCATACCCCGATCCTTGCGTACCTCGGCTGATCGGCGAACGTTAGGACCCTCTTACTTACCCATCTTGGTGCCGGTCGAGCGCAGATCGGCACATCCATG
>JBAXUN010000166.1:0-3237 GCA_037129655.1 Actinomycetes bacterium | reverse complement strand
TGTACTCGTCGCTGACTCTGGACTGGTCGCTGCGATCCATCGACCCAGCCGACTCTGGCTTCACGACCGAGTTGACCCTGACCGTTATTGCCGATCTTCCCGCGAAGCAGACCGGTCTTTCGCGCCCCTCGACTCGAGCATCCCGCACATCCGCTGATCTCGTTTCAGCCGGAGCATAAAAGCAGCAGGTGGCTAACCCCGAATGATCCGGAGATTAGCCACCTGCTGTTCGCTCAATGGTGGGTCAGTTACGCAGCCGAGTTATCAGCTCAGCCCGGTGTACTTCGTCATACCGATGCCGTCGATCTTCACCGTCTTGCCGGAAGACGTAACGACGACCTTGACCTTGCCAGTCTTGAGTGCGGCGAAGACTGGCAGAGTGATTAACGTACGAGCACCTGCACCGGACTTCACCAAGGAGATCGAAGCAACCTTGGTGGTGCCGACGTAGACGGCGACCGAACCGCACGTTGGGCACTTCCATGCGACAAGACCCACCTGGCGGACGGAGACACTACCGGCCGTGGAAAGGGCGGCACCCTTCTTGGTAGCCGTCGAGGCTGTTGCACCGAGCCAACTAGCAGCCGTTGTACGCGTCCACTCTGAGGTCTTGCTGCGCGTGAAGCTGCGATCATCGAATGGCATGTTCGTGCAGCGACGTGCCGAGAACCCTGCGTTTCCGGCATTGTCATCAGCCGCTGCGACGAAGCAAACCCGGAATCCAAGGCCGGGAGCACATGCCGCCACCTTAGCCCCGAGGCAGTAATCCGCCGCCGTCGGAACATTGACTGTGGTGCGCCTCGCTGTGGTGTCGTCGATGTAGAGCTCTGACACCAGCGAACCAGAAACCGCTGAGCCGTAAGCATCGAGTACGCCGTAATGACCGGTGAGCCCAGATCCACCTGCGTCAGTTGCAGACCAACTCAGTGGGATCGCCTGCGAGATCGCGAATACCGATGTTGGGCCAGTCAGTGAGACAACGGGCGCAGTCGTGTCGTTGTATGTGAATGCCGCCATCCTTACGGTGGTTCCAACTCCATTTGTAACCGCAACGTTGACGGTTCCAGGTGCACGGACAGGAACGCTAGCAACGATCGTCGAGTCACTCGTGATGGAGAAGGCTGACGCAGTGCCGCCGAAGGTAACTGCCGTTGCGCGGGTGAAATTCGAACCGGTGATCGTCACCGTTCCGGTGTTTCCGATCGTCGACGCGGACGTACGACTGAGCGAGGTGATCACAGGCTTGTGATCGATCAAGAGCACCGCAGCATTAACCGCCGGAGTAGTACCGATGGCCGTGAAGGTACCGCCAACGAAAGCGTTACCGTCCGTGAGAACCTTCACGGTGTTAACACTCAACGTCACGTACTGAGTTGTTTCCGCAAAGCCTGTGCTCGAGAAACCAGGCAGGATCGCTCCGTCTGCCGACAGGTGCGCGACAGGTCCGGATGCAACACCATTCGCTTGGGTGAAATCTCCACCGGCGAGCAGAGTGCCATCTGTTTCTTCGGCGATAGAGTGAACCCACGAGTATGCGTTGAGTGGGTCGCTGAATCCAGCGCCGATAGCCGTGCTGAATGCGCTATCGAGTGAACCATCGCTGTTCAGTCGGGCCATCCCCTTACTAGGCACTGCGTCGACGGTGTCGAAGTACCCACCCACGACGATCTTGCCCGAACTCTGAACAGCGATCGAGTAAATCTCGGGAATCGACGTAGCGGCAAAGTCGCCGCCAGCAAAGGTGGTGTCAGGAGTTCCATTGCCGCTCACTCGGGCGATGGCCTCGGCAGGAACACCGTTGAGGTTCGCGAACCCGCCACCGGCAAGAAGGTTTCCATTGGCATCCTGTGCAAGGGCATCGACAGTTCCGTCAAAGCCCAGACCAAGGTGGCCGGTGAAGGCAGTGTCCGGAACACCATCGACCGTTACCCGTGCAAGGTGATTGCTGGGAGTTCCGTTGATGTCAGTGAACAGGCCACCCACGACGATCGCGCCATTCGACTGGACAGTGATCGCGCGCACAGAGCCGCCGTTGAAGCCAGTGCCGAGCGAGGAGATGAAGTTCGTGTCAACTGTGCCGTCCGCGTTCAAGCGAGCGAGGTGGTTGGCGAAATGGCCATCGACTTGGTAGAACAAGCCGCCGACGAGGATCTGACCGTTGGGCTGGACAACAATCGTTCTTACCGAACCGCCGCTGAAGCCTCTGTTCAGGTTACTGGTGAACGTGGTGTCTAGAGAGCCATCAGCATTGAGGCGGGCCAATTCACCACCCTGAATGGGCGTGTTCGGCAGAGATCCTGGGAAAAGGTCCACATCCAGTGGATAGGTGTAACCAGCAACGGTGTTGAAGAACCCACCGATGAGCACCTTGCCATCTGGCTGCGTGGCCGAGGTCAAGATGTCGTCTTGGGTACCAGCTATATCGCTGACCCCTCCGTAATTTGCTGCGTACGTAGTGTCGACGGCCCCATCGGCCGCGACAGACGCGCGAGCAGAAGTCGCGGTGACGACGACCGCTAGTGAGGCCAGTAGACCAACTGCTGATGCGGCGGCGAGCCCACGCATGGAGGACGGATATCGATTTCGGGGCATAGAAGAACCTTCCGGGGGTGGTTTAGTTGCTGTGCGATTACGCACCGCCCCTCAGCAAACCACTGCGGGGGAACCTCACAAGCCCATCACCTCGCAACTTGAGCCAATGGTGAAGGAGCGAAATCTCAACAGTAGCAATGAATTTCGTAACTGCCCTATCCCGGTGGTCAATTGCAGGTGAGTTACATCGGTAGGGACGATCCCTGAACTACGCGGCACTCAATGCGAAGCGACGGAGCACGTAGCCGCCACTCTCAACAGCAGCAAGATCGTCAAATCCGGAGTCAGCGAGTCGCGATCGCAACGTCACATCGCCGTCATCCATTGACGAGACACCGGCTACGTACAGCACTCCCCGGGGCCGGATGGCGCGACGTATGTTCGCTAGCAAATCTGAGGACTGCTCATCATCGAGCGAGTGGATGCTTTCACCAAGCAGCGCAACGTCGATGCTGTCTGGTTCGAGGTCGAGGTGCGTGAGGTCCGCGGCAACGAACGTCGCGCGGCCCTGCACGCCTACTTCGGCAGCGAGCTGGCGTGCATCGTCGAGGGCATCTGCCGCTCCGATAGAGATGCACACCGCATCTGCCACATGACGGATCAGAGCGAATCCCGCGAGGCCGGAATCGCCGCCGATATCAGCCA
>JBAXUN010000165.1:0-3257 GCA_037129655.1 Actinomycetes bacterium | reverse complement strand
CAGGAGATGGCAACTGCGATCGTGTTCCTCTCCAGCCCGGTGTCGAGCTTCACTATGGGCACTAACCTCGTGGTTGACGGCGCGCTCACTCGCGGATTGGACCTCTAACCACCGCTGTGGTGAGGTTGAGCAATGGTTGAGCGCAGGGTTCCAAAGTGGTCCGAGGTTCGTCCACTTCTAGCCGTTCGTCCACCCTTCACGGGGCCCTCGGCAGTTGAACGAGCCGCCTCAATCGAGGATCTGCGCAGGATCGCTAAGCGTCGAACACCGCGCTCGGTGTTCGACTACGTCGATGGCGCGGCGGGTCAGGAACTCAGTCTTGCTCGATCGAGAGACGCATTCTCGCGGGTCGAGTTTCGGCCCCATGTGTTGAACGATGTCGCTGCCATAGATACGTCATGGGACATCTTGGGTGAGCGGTCAACTCTCCCGTTCGCCTTCAGCCCAACGGGTTTCACTCGCATGATGAACGTGGAGGGCGAGCCGGCTGTCGCGCGGGTTGCACGAGACTTCGGTATTCCCTATGCGTTATCGACGTTGGGCACCACCTCGCCTGAGGAGCTCACAGCGGCCGTGCCCGACGCCCGTCGCTGGTTCCAGTTGTACCTGCTTCGTGAACATCAATCTCGTCGAGATTTACTCGATCGCGTGGCCGCCAGCGGCTACGAGACGATCATCTTGACTGTTGACACGGTAGTAGCAGGTTCACGATTGCGTGATGTGCGAAATGGTCTCACCATTCCGCCGCAACTGACCGCGAAAACCCTTGCAGGCATGGCTATTCATCCCAAGTGGTGGATTAATGCACTGACCACTGAGCCGTTGGAATTCGCATCACTGCGATCCACCGATGGCACGGTTGCTGACCTCATCAACAACGTCTTCGATCCGTCGATCACGATGGACGATGTGCGCTGGCTGCGCGATGCGTGGAGTGGAAAGCTACTCGTTAAGGGCGTCCAGAACGTTGACGATGCGGCCATGCTTGCGCACGAAGGTGTGGACGGAGTGATCCTGTCGAACCATGGTGGGCGTCAACTTGATCGCTCTGCGGTACCCCTCGAGCTCCTTGGGCCTGTCCGTGACGCAGTCGGAGATGATTTCCCGGTATTCATCGACGGTGGTGTCATGTCGGGAGCAGACATCGTGGCAGCCATCGGCTTACGTGCGAGCGGGGTTCTTGTCGGCCGAGCGTACCTCTACGGGATCATGGCCGACGGGGAACGAGGAGTCCGGCGAGCGGCTGAAATTCTTAAGGCTGAGATCGAGCAGACGATGCGGCTCATGGGTGTCACATCGCTAGCTCAGATCAGCTCCGACATGGTGTCGCTGCGTTCCCATTAGCCAACTGGCCGAGCCAGGAGTCCGATCTCATGCAAACAGGGTCACGGCATAAGCCCTGACCCTGTTTGCAACGATTTCCGACTGCCACTTACTCCTCGTCGGCAAAGATTCCAGGCGAAGTAGGCGTGCCGTCGTCGAACTGGGACATGTACTCGATGACGTAGGGACGCGTGATCGTCAGACCCTTGTAGTCGGCCAATTCATCGGGCAGATCGCGAATCACGCGATGGAAGCGCCTGCCCCACTTAGGAATTGTCGCCAGATCCTGGAGTGAGATCAGGTAGCAGCGAATGGGAAAGATGAGTGCGTTCGAGCGAGGTAGCCGCCAGAAGCTCTGCAGTTCGACTCGCAGGTGCATCAACTGGCCAACGTTATCGGCGTTGACCTCCATCCGGTCCGTGCCCCACTTCGCGTAGCGCTCAGGGCTGGTGTCGAGGCGCGGATTGACCGTCATCGTCCAGTTAAGTCGACGAGCAGGCTGGCCCTGACGTACGTTGAGAAGGAACTTCAACGCGCGGTCGAAGATGCCCATCTCGTGTGCAAGCGGAACCGGACCATGCCACTCCATGAAGTTCATGCCGAGATCGAAATCAAGTGACCAGTCGGCCTGTGTGGTGATCATGCCTGCGTCCATCCACAGGTTGTTGTCACGCTGATCGAGGATCGCGTAGTCGCCCTGGGTCTGGCGCATGATGTATTCCATCGGACCATACGGCAGCGTGGTGTTATCCAGAAACGTAAACGTGTGGTCGATATCGAGTGGACGATTCACCCAACGCCAACGATCACCCTCTTGGTGCAGTTCAAACCACTCGGGGTATTCAGCGGCCTTCTTCGTCATGATGAGCTCGAGCAAATCCCAGCCGGCCATGTTCATATGCGGTAGTGACTGGCAACGCAGCGGGTCTTCCTGAAGCACCAGAGCGCGATCGCGCATTTCGCTGACGTAGTGCTCGTCGACGTCAAATGACTTCTCGAACACCGAGCCCGCCTTGAAAGCGACGTGTGGTTCCAAATTCACCGAGTACATGTACTTGTCTTCGTTGAACGGGAACGGGAAGCGACGGATCGCCTCGGGACTATTCCAGTACGTGAAGTCGTCGCGGAACGTTTCATCGTGGAAGAAATCCAACGTTGTCATGATGGAACCTTTCTGGGACTAGCGTTCGAGAACGAGTTCGCGGCCCTGGAATCGGGACACGCACGGCATGATCTTGGTACCACTTGCATGTTCTTCGTCGGTGAGGAAGTGGTCGTTGTGCAACAGCTCGCCATCGTATGAAACGACGCGAGTTTCACACTGACCGCAGGCGCCACCACGGCACAGATACGGCGCATCGACACCGGCAGCCTCAATCGCCTCGAGCATGCTCTGGTGGCCACCAACCTTCACGGTGATGGCGGAGGTAGCAAGATTGACTTCATATGGAAGTCCAGTCGGGGGAGCAAGGAACCGCTCGTAGTGGACGTTCTGTGATGGCCAGCCTGCTGCTTCCGCAGTCCGCAAAATCCATTCCAGCATTCCGTTCGGCCCACACACGTAGACGTGGGTCCCGAGTGGCTGACCAGTGAGAATCTCGTTGAGCGGGATGACCTCGTTGTGGTCGTCACGGTAGAACGAACCCTTCGAGCCGTACAGGCCGCGAAGCTCATCGAGGAATGCACCGTCTGTGCGGGCCGACAGATGCAGCTCGAAGTTTGCTGATTCATCTTCAAGTTCAGCCATCATCGCAAGGAACGGCGTGATGCCGATTCCACCGGCGATCAGCAGATGCTTGCGTGCACGGCGATCAATGTGAAAGAGGTTCACCGGGTGGCTCACGCGTAGGCGATCGCCCACGTTCAATGTGTTGTGCATGTACAGCGAGCCGCCACGGCCGACATCGTCGCGGCGTACAGAGATTTGATAGTTG
>JBAXUN010000164.1:0-3298 GCA_037129655.1 Actinomycetes bacterium | reverse complement strand
ACGCCACCAACGGCCGCCGAGAGATTCATGATGAGGTCGGAAAGTCCTTGCACAGAGGGACGATCCGCTTGATCGAGATCATCGGTCAGCAGGGTTGAGCCGGCAATCAACGTGCACGACCAACCCAGTCCCAACAGGAAGAGCCCTACCGCTAACTGCGGCACGGCATCGGGAGCAGCTGTTCCGGCAACTCCACAGGCCATCAGCAGAATCGCAGAGCCAACAAGCATCATCGGAATGCGCCCAAGCTTGTCTACGAGCCAACCGACCACAGGCGATAAGGCATACATCCCAAGAACGTGAACGCTAATGACGAAACCGATCACCTGCAGTGACACGTCGACGTGCGCCATATGAACGGGCGTCATGACCATCACCATCACCATGACGACATGTCCGAGTGATACCGAAGCCACGCCGAGCATCGCGCGGACGTGGGTCCGCAAATGACGAAACCCATCGGAAAGCTTTGCCTGCTGCGGCGCGCTTGGCTGACCAGCGGCCGCAATGGACCGCGACAGCAGGTACGGATCGGGTCGCAAGAAAAGCAACAGCGCTCCCACGCCGAGCAGCAGCATGAGAGCGGCCATGAGATACGGGCCGGTCAGTTGCGGAAGGCCCACGGCCAGAGCGATGTTGCCGGCGTAGTTAAGGAGATTTGGCCCCAGCACCGCGCCAATCGTTCCAGCCCACACTACGAGCGACAGTTGCCTCGCTCGATGGTCCGGTTGGGCCAGATCGATGGCGGCATAACGCGATTGATAGCCAGAAGCTGATGCAACACCCACCAGCAAACAACCCAGCAACACGAGCGGCAAGTTTCGCCACGCTCCGCCAAAGACGACCGCGACTGCACCAAGAAGTGCGATCCCGTAGCCAGTGCTCAACGCACTTCGGCGTCCGCGGGTCAGCGCCAACCGCGCGAGCGGTAAAGCTAGCAGTGCCGCGCCGAGCACACCGGCCGTCTGGGCAAGGCCAGCAACCTGCTCGCCACCGATGGAAGCCGCAATGAGTGCGCCGGCAGGGATGGAGCCAGCGATCGCTACGCCGCTAAAGACCTGAACGCTCGAGAGCACCCAGACGGTGCGCCGTTGAACGGCAGCGACGTCAACGGTCTCGGATTGGTTCACAGACGAATCGGCAGCAGACTCCACATCGCGACGCTAATGCATGCGATCGGATTATGGGGTCTGACGAGATCAGCGGTTCGCGAAGATCTCGAACAGCACCGGAATGATCACCAAGATGCCCAGCACCAGCATGACGACCCCGCCAATTGTGCGCAGCACCAGTAGCCGCCGATCAGAGGTCACGAACCAGTCGCGACTTGAGCCAACGATGATTCCCCACGTTCCATCCAGAAGGATGGACAGCAGAGAAAAGATGAGCCCGAAGAACAGCAACTGCACTGTGACTGAGCCGGCCTGGGGATCAACAAACTGTGGAAACACGGCTGTGAAGAACACAATGGCTTTCGGATTTAAAACGCCAACCATGAAGCCTTCGCGCAGAATCCGCAGAACGCCAGGTTTCACCTCGTCGACCTCGACCATCGCGTCGACATGCGCTCGACGATGTCTCAGCGCATCAATGCCGAGGTACATCAAGTACAGCCCGCCGCCAATTTGCACCACTTCAAGAAGTAGTTGAGACCGCTGAAGTAAGGGGCCCAAACCGAGGGCGACGAAGGTCGCCAACACCAGCATCCCGCATGCATTTCCGACCGCGGTTAGAAACGCGGTTCCTCGACCCCACGCAACTGCACGAGCGATCACAAACATGACGCTTGGACCCGGCGCCAAAATGATCGCGACGGATGCCAGAACAAATGCTGCGAGCCTTTGGCCATCAACCACACCCAAAACCTACCGGCAGGTGGACGAGTCGTGCGTCACGTCACGGCAAGGCGCAGCGCATGCCGCACTTAGCAACACTTACACTTTGCAATATGGCTTCATCGAATTCCGTCCGTCCCACCGCTCTGACTTGGATCCTCGTCGCGGTGGGCGTTCTGATGCTGATCGCAGCGGTCGTCTATTTCACACAGCCAGCAGACGCACTCCCGAGCTTTTTCCCGGGCGCTGACGCCACGAACACCACCAAGCACATGAAGCATGGCATTGCAGCTGCCGGCCTTGGCGCCGTCCTATTCGTCGGTGCTTGGATGACCACTGGCTCGAAGAAGAACAACTGAGCTTGACCACGTCGACGGTTCGTCCGACGACACAACCCTCGCGGAGTCGAACCCATGATTGACATTACGTATCTGCAAGCCATCGTCATCGGTCTGCTTCAGGGTGTCACCGAGCTATTCCCGATCTCCAGCCTTGGACACTCAGTCCTCGTTCCCGCATGGATCGGCGGCGATTGGGCGCAGCTTGTCACTCAATACGGTTCTGAAGATTCATCCCAGTCTCAGTACCTGTCGTTCATCGTTGCTCTGCACTTCGCAACAGCTATCGCGCTACTCGTCTTTTACTGGCGCACTTGGATCGACATCATCAAGGGCTTCTTTGCCACGATTAAAAAGCGCTCGATCGACACTTCGACTGAGCGGTTGGCGTGGCTGATCATCGTCGCGACGATTCCCGTCGGAATCACGGGCCTGTTGTTCGAACATGCTGTTCGCACCCTGTTCTCCAAACCCTTTGCCGCGGCCGCCTTCCTTACGTTGAACGGCCTGATTTTGCTCGCTGGAGAGTGGCTCCGTCGTCGCGCAGACTCACGAGCCGCTGTCGAGGCTACGTCCATGTCCGCGACGCAGGTCGCTGAGACAGAACTCGACCACGCCGTGGTTGGCGGCAAGAGCCGGCAGCTGGACAACCTGAGCTTCATCGAGGCCGCAATCATCGGTCTTTTCCAGACCACCGCACTACTAGCGGGTATCTCCCGCTCCGGTATCACGATGGTCGGCGGACTTGTTCGCGGACTTAGTCACGAAGACGCAGCGAAATTCTCATTCCTGCTGGCCACGCCGGTCATCTTTGCCGCCAGCTTACTGAAAATGCCCGCGCTTTTTGGAACGGCCGGTGCAAACATTCACGGACAGGTGATCGTCGGGGCAATCGTCGCCGGTCTCGCATCATGGTTCAGCATCAAGTTCCTGACCAAGTACTTCACCACGCGAACGCTCATCCCATTTGCCGTGTACTGCTTGGTGTTTGGCGCAATCTCGCTCATTCACTTCGCCTGATCAAGCCGCGTGCTACGCAATATCGACGATCACTTTTCCGGTAACCCCAGCCTCGACTGCTTCATGAGCCTCGGCAATCTGATCGAGGGTGAAATGGGTTTCCGG
>JBAXUN010000163.1:0-3448 GCA_037129655.1 Actinomycetes bacterium | reverse complement strand
TCCGGCTTAGGTGCTTCGCACGTGCGGGCTGCTCGGGCGGCGGTTTTGGAGGAAGCAAAACGAAAGGTAGCTGCCGCTCAGCGCGATGCCTCTCTCGCCGTTAAGTCACCGTTGTCGGCACAGGGGCGGAGCACGCCTGTTCAGCCCAGCAGAACAGTCTCGAGTCGTGACCGGGTTATCGAAACGTCACCGAGTCCGAAAGTGGGGGCTACTCATACCTGTGTTGTGGCCAGAGTCGCCGGCGGTCTGTGGGTTGTCAGATGTCGTACGTGTCGCTGGAAATCTCAGCTGATGCCCAAGCATGCCGTGGAGCGCACGATGAAGTTGCTCGAGGCGTCAGGCGACCAACCTCGCTCCTAATCTGCCTGCGTTCGCCCCCAGTGGGGCGGCGCTGACGATGCATCAACCCCGTACTTAAGCGCGTTCAGTGCGTTGTTTGAGACCCATGCGTCTTTGGATGTGTTGCGCACGGTGACGCTGCATGACGGTGAGCTCTGATCCTTGGTTTCGGTTGGCGGTGTTTGACTCGTGTGGTGCCGAGCGCTGCTTGAGCGATGTGGTGCACGGTGTGTTTGCGGGCTCTGAGGCGCCTGATGATTTCTTGGTTCGTGTTGTGCCGGCTGATCCCGACGCCACGGGTAGGTCGTTCAACTCGCCCATATCGACAGTTGCGTTGTCTAACGGACAGTCCGATATGGACGAACTACACGACAAAGGAAACCTCGAAAATGTCTGAACATCTGCATGCCCTTACTGGCTATCTTGCGGCGGTCTCGGTGCCGTATCGCGCTGGTCATCCGATTGTGCTCGTAGCGAGAAGCTCGGGTGATACCGGCGTCAACCCACGGCGTTTAGCGACGGAGGATCTGCTTGAGGCTGCAACTCTGCTTGCAAAGACCGGACTAGATATCAGACCAGGGTTGCCAAGCGAAGCGGAGCTGATCGAGATGTTGCGTCTTGCTGCACCGGTGAAGTCACGTGATCGAGATGGCAAGCGTTTTACGAATCGGTTTGTTTCGATCGACCTTCGCGCCGAGTACGGGGTGTACGTCGTGTTGTCGGTAGGCACAGGAAAACGGCTTGATGAGTCTTCCAGTCAGCCTTTCGTGAAGTACCTCGCTGAGACCATCGTTAAAGTTGGAGCATGCTTGGTGTTCGCTCGCCGGTTGGACCGGGTTGCTCGCAATGCGTGGGCGTTAGCTCCGGTGATGCTGGCGCTGATCGACAACCGTGGGTTCATCGGCGATACCCAGTTCGGTTTGTACCGGGCTGAAGGTATCGATTCGGTGCTGGTGTTCTTTCGTGCGCAAGCGAGCGAGGAAGAGGCGCGCATCATTCCGACGAAAACTCGTATCGGAATGCGTCGCGGCACAGGCGACAGCTTGAGCACGGGTTCATGTAAGTACGCAGTGGCGCATATGTCTCCGCCGGGAATGATGACGTTCCGCTCTGTTGTCAACGGCCACCAAGGCCCTCGCGTACTTACCTTCGACACGCCTTCGTGTCGCCCCGATGCACAGCAGACTGGCTTTGGGCTTCCCTCGGTCTTCTCAGAGACCGTAGACGGTGAGATCTGTTGTGTTGATCAGGTGGACAATGTGCGTTGGCTGCTTGCTCGTCTCGGCGAACCCACGTGGCCGTCAACGAAACTTGCGTTAGGGCTTGCTCGACGCAAGTTCTCTACAGAAGGGCTCCGCCGAACCCACGGACCAGACGCCACGTATGGCGTCGATGTCGCTACCGAAGCCCCGTATCGGGTGCTTGCCACGATCCTAGGGAACCTCGATGTGTACGAGACGGGTCGCTTAGAACGGTCCTTCGGCATTGATGGTTTCGAGCCGCACATCATTCACGATTGTTTCCCACCCGATGGTTTGGGGTGGGCGACGCCGGCCGATTTCAAACGGATCCGTGACTGGATGCTGACCACGATGCCCGCGGCCAGACGCGTCTCGACGCTGAGCGGTCTGGAGGTAACAGTAAACGGAACTGCATGTTTGCTGATTGCACGGACCGTTGGCGAGAACAAACCGTCTGTGCTCACAGCAGTTCGCGCCGATCGGTACCGCGCTACCGGTGCACAGTTCTCTCCTGGCGTTGCAGTGATCTTGTCGCCCCAAGATCTCCTCGAACCGTTCGTGCAAGCCATCGCTGCGGCTGGAGATCAGGCATTTTTGTTGGTGCCACCCGACGACAACATCGACGAGATGATCGTGGCTGGCGAGATCTCCACGATTCGCACACGCATCAAAGTTCTCGAAGACTCAAACGACGCGATCCTCGCTCAGGTGACCGCACGCACCGACACAGGTGCCCCCGTGATCACCGGCGAGATGCTGAAACGACTCAACGCCGACTACGACAAAACCGTCACGCAGGACATCCCAGCAGCGCGCGCAGAGCTGAAGCGTTTAGAGGAAAGCATCATTGAACGAAAGCATGTACGGGCACTCAGCGAAGCTGGCGTGGCAGCAGAACGACTGCTCGCCCTCGTCGCAGCGTTATGCGACCCAACGGATCTCACCTACCGCGACCTGATCAAACGAACAATTCGCGACATCAACATCGACGTGACAAACCACAAAGCTCACAAACGAACCTGGCTGACCTACGACATCTCGTTCAAGGTGCGAATCGCCACCCCACACGGTGAAATCAACCTGCTAGCCCACAACGCAATCACTTACGGCAACGTCTTTGATGCCGGGGCGATGGCGACACGCATCGTTGACGACATGTGCGCCAAACCGTGCACATTCGCCGACGTGAGCGATCTGGCGCAACCGCTCATGCGTCGCGAAGTAGCCAAGCATCTCGGTGTTCCTCCTCGACGCCTCATGCTGCCCAACATCACCGACGCGCGCATAGCGCACCTCGCAGCACGCGTCCTACGTCATCCTGACGACATCGCAGCGATAGCGAAAGACACAGGCGAGAACGAGACACTCCTGCAAAGCATCCTCAAAATCCACAGCAATGCAACACGCGCCGTGTGGTTCGCAAGACAGCGAGCGACCATCGCCGCGTGGTACGCCGCCGCTCAGAACGGGCCAGTCACCGAAGAACGCCTGACACCAGCGATCGCCGTGAGATGGGATGTCGCTGCAACGATGCTGCGAGTCTCAGCCGATTACCACCACTGGACCCACACCGACGCCAGCTACACCCTGACGCCATGCCAGCACTGTGGAACCACCCGCCGCACCCCCGCGCGCATCCCCGAACCCGACGGCCCAATCTGCCTCGACTGCGAACTCGACCACGCAGGTGAAAAGTGGCCGCTCGCCACCTACCAGCGCTACCTCATCCAATGAAGCGCTTGAGCGCCGCTAGCAGCGGCTGAAGCGGCCGGCCTCTTGCATCAGGTCCGGTTGGCGGTTAGGGCCGGATAACCGGTCGATGTTGACGGTAGTGCGTGTCTTCGGATCCGTCACACCGCTGCGCTATG
>JBAXUN010000162.1:0-3494 GCA_037129655.1 Actinomycetes bacterium | reverse complement strand
GCCGACTCAACCACGAGCAGCACCGGCTCATCATGTCCTTGCTCACCAGCGGGCACGACGAGAACGTCACTAGGTTCGGCTAGGTCCATTGCCATCGTCGTCACCGCATGTGACGACGGGTCGTAGCGGCGGATCGCCCCGTTGTACGTGTCAGCCACAACGACTGAATCGTCAGGCAGAACTGCGACACCCAGCGGGTGTTGAAGTAGCGCTTGCCCCGCCTCGCCATCTCGATGCCCGAAGTCGAAAAGTCCTTGGCCGACAACCGTTGTCACGAGTCCGTTACGAATGCGCCGAAGCGCCGACGTCTCAGAGTCGACACACCACAGCGTGCTGCCATCAACGCTTGCCGCCAGCCCCGAAGTCTGAGCGAACCACGAGTGCACAAGCTGACCGTCGACAATGCCCTCGTTGGTGGTACCCGCATACGGAGCGATGGTGCCGGCATCGAGGTCGAGGCGATCGATTCGGTGCACCCCGGCCATTGCGATGATTAGGGCGCCATCGAACCAAGCCACATCCCATGGGCTCGAAAGCGCTGTGTCTATGGCTATGCCCTGGGCCACATCACCTTGCATCCATTGCCGGCCGGTGCCAGCGATCGTTCGCGTTACCCACGTTGATGAGTCAATAGCTCTGATGGCGTGATTCACGGTGTCTGCGATCACGATGTCGTATCCGACTCTGGCCGCTACATCAACGGGCAGTATCGCGATGCCATTCGGCTCACTGAATTGAGCCTGATCCTTGGGCCCATCGACGAGTCCACGTCGGCCACAGCCAATCTCGACCTCGACATCGCCGGCACTCAAAACCTTCACCATGTGGTGCGCGGTATCACTTACGAGCAAACAGCTATCGGCAAACCGCTTGACTTTACTGGGAAATGAAAAGACCTCCTGTGAAGGCGGCGACGGGACGAATGGGCCTTCACCACGATGGAGGGTTCCCTTCGCTTCATGCTCGGACACAAGTTCGCCGATCAAAACATCGAGCGCATGTGCGTGGCCTTCACCAGAGAGCTGGCCTACCACGTATCCCTCGGGATCAACGACAGCCAGTGTCGGCCAGGCACGCACCGCGTACTGATCCCAGGTCTTTAGTTCGGGATCATTCAGAACAGGGTGATCCACTCCGTATCGCTCGACAGCCGCTTTCACGGCGTCATGATTCGCCTCATGAGCAAACTTCGGTGAGTGAACACCGATCGTGACGAGCACATCGTCGTACTTCGCTTCGAGTGGACGAAGCTCATCGAGCACATGCAGGCAGTTGACGCAGCAAAAGGTCCAGAAGTCGAGAAGTACGATCTTGCCGCGAAGATCGGCGAGCGCCAGCGAACGTCCACCGGTGTTGATCCATCCACCGGACCCAACGAGTTCGGGTGCGCGAAGGCGTAATCGCTTGGTGCTCATGCGTTCTAGAGCACCCGATCAGCGAGCACTGGGAACTGACGACGCCAGGTTCGTGCGACGTCAACATCGATATCGACAATAAGAATTTCTTCGCTCACACCCGCCTGCGCGACGACGTTTCCGCGAGGGTCAACAACTACGGACGAACCACCCATCTCAACACCGGCATGCGTGCCAGCACTGTTACAGGCGATCATCCACGCTTGATTCTCAATCGCTCTCGCCTGGGCCAGCACGGTCCAGTGATTGATCCGTGGCGATGGCCATCCACTATCGAGTAAGAAAGTTTCAGCGCCCGAATCAACTAGTCGTCTAAACATTTCCGGAAAGCGAAGGTCGTAACACGTTGCCAATCCCGTGGCACCCAAAGGGGTCGGCAACACAACACATGATTCACCTGCAGTCATCACCGAGGGTTCGCCGTCTTCCCAACCAAAAAGATGAATCTTTCGGTACGTGGCAAGGATGTCACCCGCCGGATCGATCAGGACGGCCGTGTTGTGGCGCTTATCTCCCACGAGTTCGGCGAATGAGCCCATGTGGAGTGTGGTGTTGGCTTTGATGGCCGCTTCACGCATGCGGGCCACGAGTGGGCCATCGAATGGCTCAGCATGTGCCTTTGCGTTCTTGAGATCGAAAGCCCCCACGTGCCACAACTCGGGGAGAACAATCAGGTCAGCGTCCACAATCGACTCAACCATCCCGGCCGTGCGTGCAATGCGATCGGTGACGGACTCGGCATCGGAAACATCCAGCTGGACAAGGGCGACTTTGGTCATGGCTACATCATCCCCTGATTCCGAAGTAGATCGCGACGCACCTTGCCCATCGCATTTCGTGGCAATTCGTCAACGCGTATCCACACTCGCGGATGCTTAAAAGCCGCTAGCCGGCTTTCGAGCCGAATGGCGAGCGCACCCTCGTCGATCTTCGTATCTGACGAGGTCACGTAGAAAGCTGCCACCCGTTCTCCCCAGGTCGCATCCGGCAGACCAACAACGGCGATATCAAGTACATCCCGGAACTCACGGATGACATCTTCGACCTCGCGTGGGTACACGTTGTAGCCACCCGTGATGATCAGGTCACTTGCTCGGCCGACGAGGTAGAGATAACCGTCGTCGTCGTAGCTGCCAACATCACCAGTCTTAAACCAACCGTCCTTGGTGAACGCTTCGGCGGTGGCCTCCGGTCGACCCCAGTAGCCGCCAAAAACATTCGGTCCCCGAACTTCAACTCCGTCGTCAACGCCGAGGCGAACGTCCACGTCCGGTAGGGGCAAGCCAACTGAACCAGCCTTACGTTCACCGTGCAGGGGGTTGGACGTCAGCATCACCGTCTCACTCATGCCATAGCGCTCTATCGGGGCCCGACCTGTCCCATGTTCGATCGCCTTGAACAAGACCGGGTCAAGGGGCGCTGAGCCAGACACCGTCAGGCGAAGGCCGCTCAGTTCGGAAAGTCGTTGTTGCTCATGGAATCTCGCGTACATCGTCGGGACCCCAAAGAACATCGTGGCGTGATTACTTTCGATCGCGTCCACGACGGCCTGTACCTCGAATCGAGGCACTACGACCAGTGAGGCACCAGCTGTAAACGTGCCATTGAGTCCCGCCCCAACGCCGTGCATATGAAACATCGGCAAGGCATGGACAAGAACGTCATCTTTCGTCCACGCCCAGGCCTGCACGAGGGCTGATGCTCCAGCCAACAGATTCGACCGAGACAGAAGCGCACCCTTGGGTTTACCCGTTGTACCTGAGGTGTAGGCGATCATCGCCGGACCGTCGTATGGATCATCTAGAGCAACATCCACCAGCTCTGGTGAGGTCGATGCATCGGAAATGAGCTGGTGTGCGCTGACACTGGCTATCTCGTGTTCTGCAAGTCTGGCCGCATCATCGATGATGGCTAAGCGCGGACCGCAATCGGTAACGACATGAGCGAGCTCCGATCCGGTGTATGCCGTGTTGGCCGGAACGACGACGGCCCCCAATCGAAGTACTGCCACGTAGGCAAGAACCGTCTCAATCGAGGAGGGACACGATAAGAGCACTCGATCGCCTGCCGATACGCCTA
>JBAXUN010000161.1:0-3637 GCA_037129655.1 Actinomycetes bacterium | reverse complement strand
ACCGCACCGGGGTTGGCAGTCGTGCCAGTACCGGCCGTCAGGTTGTTGGTAGTCACGGCAGCATTGGCCGACGGAGCAGAAATTGCTCCGACAGCGGCCAACGTGCCAACGGCGAGTGCCGTAGCGGCGATACTCGCGGTGATTCGGCGGCCGGAGCTCGCGAATCGCCCGCGAACGCCGGCTACGGCCTTCAGGGACTTGGAGGACATAGGGCTCTCCCATGTAGTAGGACGGTTCATGACGCGATCGTTGACGTGCGTAGGGTGAAACTGCGGAGCAGTTCGGACAATGTGGTCTGCCGTTGCTCAACGAGAGCCACAGCCGAACTCACCAGGGGTGCGGTACGTGTTCCGTGTCCGGGGTGTCCGGAAGGGGACGCGAGTTCGACGATCGGGATACGACCGTCGAATCCGGTGTCGGCACAGACATTGCAACCGACCCCGTGGATAAAAGTGGTGGATGGTGATCCACCGAGCTCCGTCCACGCCATACGCTCAGCGTCTGACGGGTGGAACGTCGTTGAGCAGGCACCACATACACGTCGTATGAGGCGCTGACCAACAATCAGAACGGCCTCACTCGCGAGATCATCGCGGGTGAGGTTGAAACGGGTTAGTGCGGCTGAGATGGCATCGTCAGCGGCGATACGCATGCCCGCGATCACCAAACGACCTTCATTACTCAGCTGTCGAACTGACGTCGCAACCGGAGTTGAGACGACATCTGTGAGGGCAACAACGTCGGCCTGCGCCATTCGCACATGCGATAGGGCGGCGTGCACGTCGTGTTCTGCGCCTGCGTGAATTCGCAGGAGTCCAGCAGCCTGGGTGCTGTGGTCTGAAGAGATCACCGAAACGAGGCGCTCATCGGAATCGATCTCATCGACAATGGCGCGGACTGTGGTTGGAACGCCCGAATCAATCGGCCCGGCGACAACGATCATTCCGTTGTAGCGGTAGATGTGATCGCGGATTTCGGCGACGATCGACGCTGAGAAGCCCAGGTCATCAAGTGCGCGAATCCCTACCTGTGGGATTTCGATGACAACTGTTTGCGCCCAGCCGCGTGATGAAACCGATGCGGAGACTGATTCCCCTGACGCAGTAGTCATCGTTGAAACAGAAAAGTCACCATCAGGGTGAACTGAAGTAAGTGAATGGAACGTGCGCTTGAGTGCAGCGGTGAACTCGGCATTCAACACGCAGACAACTCGCCACACACCATCGACGCGAAGGCGTAGCGCTGTCGTCGCTGAACTGCCCAGGTCGAACCGCGCTGTCGAGGCATTCAGGAAGCGACCAAGGCGAACGATTGCCCCAGTTGGATCGACAGATGATCCGTTGAACGCGATCTCGGTGACGTCTCGCGAGCGAATCGACGCAGCGATTTCCGCATCAGAGGCAATGTGCAACTTGATTTGGAAGCCGGTGATGTTACGAAGTTCCGCTGTCAGCTCTGCGGTTGGGTGGGCGGTAGCGACGTGAAGGACATCGCCTTCAACATCGAGTGGAACGCAGGAAAGGCGCCGACAGTCGTCGGCGCTCACTGTGGTTCCTGCGAGGGGTAGTGGTGGTCCTGTTCGGAGGTCAACCACATTCAACTTGTGGTGCATGGCAAGTGCGGCCAGCACCTGCCCCGGCGAGATCGCGCTCCATCGGCTTAGGACGTCGAGGAAGGCCTCGCCGGTCATCTCATGCTCAACAAAAGCAGCGTCGGCAATTCGTCGCTCGACACCAGTCGACGTAACGATCAAATCGACCAATGCAGCTGCGTCGGAACGCTCAATGTCGTTGTCCTGCATGGTATTTCGCGGCATTGGAATGACGCGCGAACGCATGTCGGACACGACATTAGTCGTTCCTCCGTCGTTGGGTGATTGACCCATGCGCGCTCCTAATAACTCGAGTCTGAAAAAGCGTTTTTCAGCGTCAGAACCGAACCCGCGGGCATGCGGGCTCCGAATCAACATCTCGAGATAACCAGTGAGCGTGGGTTGTCCAACATCCCTAAAAGGAGGCCACGCAGATAGGAAGAGCCCCCCCCTTTGAGGGGTGCGGTGGTTTCACGGTCGGTGACCAAAAATGATCTTCCGAGGGATTTCGCAGGCCAGCGGTTCAGGGCCTAGTCCGTTCGAGTGAACGCAATCCCCCAGAACTCCCCCAACGAGGGTATTTCAGGGCATCACCCATTTGGCCCAGTCACTTGGACGGGGGTTCGGACGATAAGTACATTGGTTGCACCAGAGCGGTGCTAAACCACACGACGGGATCCTACTTTCGGCCAGCCGGATATCCACCCTAAAGCGGATGTTTTGGAGCAAAAATGGACAAAAGTAGGATAAATCTTTACCGTCGGAGTTAGCCAAGGAGGCGACATGGCAGCCAGCAACGAGTTCTCCCCCAGCCGTCAAGCTGACGTGGTGCGGGTACTCGTCGTCGACGACCACCGAACCATCGCTGAACTTCTCGGGGCCATGATTCGCTCACAGCCAGATCTTGACTGTGTAGCGAACCTCTATTCAGCAGACGAGGCCGAGACCTACGTCAACAGTGCTGATGTGCCCCCCGACGTAGCAATCGTCGATGTGGACATGCCTGGTCGCGACGGTTTGGCACTTGCATCGACGCTCAGCGAATCACATCCGCAGATGCGAGTGATCATCATGACCTCTCACGCAACCCCAGAAATCTTCGCGCGAGCCACCGCTGCCGGCGCTGCTGCTTTCATTCCCAAGGAGTCCGCACTCGACGACATCCTGGACGCCGTGCGCTTCAGCCGTCGCGGATCGATGTGGGCACCCACCGAACTCCTGCGGACACTTGGACAAACGCAGTCCGCAGCGACCTCGGGCGTTAGTGACTCCGGCCTAACCAAACGCGAGCTAGAAGTACTGACATTGCTGTCCGAGGGATTCTCTGTTCAGCAGATCTCCCGCCGGCTTGGACTCTCAGTCCACACCACGCGCGGCTACGTCAAGACGCTTCTGGTCAAGCTCGAAGCCCACTCACAGCTCGAGGCCGTCCTCGTCGCTGCTCGTCGAGGCCTGATTGCAGCGGTATCCTAAAACCAACCACCGCCCGCTTTTTGATCGTGCTTCATTCACGTTGATCTTGGAGGATCCGTGTCCCGTCTCATTCGTATCTTCGCCCTGGCGATTGCGGCCACCATTGGCCTGCTCCTATTCGCGGGTGCCTCACCGGCGTCAGCCCACGCTCGATTAATCTCGTCGTCACCAACTAATGGTGAGTCACTCACTCAAGGGCCAACGCAAATCGTTCTCACGTTCGATCAGCCGGTGACGGTTCAAACCCTGCGAGCCACCAGTGACGATGGCACCGAGGTGCAACTCGGAACACCAGTCGTCTCAGGCAACACGGTCACCTCGACCTGGCCCGGCGGACAAAAGGGCGGCCTTTACCGCCTTGGCTATCTCGTGGGCTCGCAAGATGGTGACTCAGTCGAAGGACTCATGCTCTTTACCTATGTCACCGCCTCTCCTGGAACGCCTCCGCCGCCGGGTAGCGACAGCGACAGTACCCCGTGGGCAATGATCGGGCTCGGAGTGGTGGCGGTACTGGCCGCAGGCATCGGAGTTGTCGCCTGGCTGCGCTCGCGCGGGGCTGCCACGAATGCACCG
>JBAXUN010000160.1:0-3668 GCA_037129655.1 Actinomycetes bacterium | reverse complement strand
GGCGCTGCTGCATCGGGTAACCTGCCGACGATCCCGTCGTCGACGTCAACGGGCAGTTCGTCAACCTCGAACGCAAGCTCCGCATCGAATTCTGGCTCTGCATCGAATTCAGCGAATACACCGTCGAGCAACGCAGCCACCACACCCAATTCGTCGTCGAACACGGGCTCGAGCAGCAACACACCATCGACCGCGTCCAAGACCACCCAGGGCTCGGCAGTTGATGTGGGCTACGGAATCGTTCAGGTCGAGGCCGTCATCAAAGGTGGCAAGCTGGTTGATGTGCAGGCAGTTTCCCTGCCCAACAGCGACGGTCACAGTGCCCGCATCTCGAAGCAGGCATTCCCCATGCTCGTCAAGCAGGCGATCTCCGCGCAGAGCGCGAACATCTCCGGTATCGGTGGAGCTTCCTACACCTCGTATGGATTCCAACAGTCGCTGTCCGCTGCGCTCACAGACGCAGGATTCAAGGGTTAAGAAACCCACAATGCACGTTAACGGTGTCAAGATGGACTTGTGAAGGGAACCAAGCGGGATGATGACGATGACGCATAGCCACGAGGCTGACCAGCCGCAGAGTTACCTGCGCGCCGCCGACGGTGTTCCGCCGGTGCGCGTGTTGGTCGTCGACGATGAGACCGATCTCGCCGACTTGGTGTCAACCGCACTTCGTTTCGATGGCTGCCGCACCGCCACTGCCGGTGACGCAGATGAGGCGATGCGCGTAGCACGCGAACTTCGACCTGACATCGCCGTGCTGGACATGATGCTTCCTGGCGACGATGGAGTGCGCCTGCTCTCCCGGCTTCGCGCCGAACACCCCGATCTTCCGGCCGTCTTCCTCACCGCCCGCGGCGACACCCGCGATCGGATAGCCGGCCTGCGGGCAGGTGCAGATGATTACATCGCCAAGCCCTTCAGCCTCGAGGAACTTCTCGCTCGACTTCAAGCAGTCCTTCGACGCACGGGTCGCCTCGATGAGCAGGGCGCGGTGCTGCGGGTGGCCGATCTGACTCTGGATGAAGAGACCCGCGAAGTTCGCCGTGATGGCGAACTCATCGACCTCACGCCCACTGAGTTCGATTTGCTGCGCTTCCTCATGCAAAATGCGCGCACCGTGGTCAGTAAGTCTCAGATTCTCGACCGAGTGTGGCACTACGACTTCGCTGGTCGTTCGAACATCGTGGAACAGTACGTCGGCTATTTGCGACGCAAGGTTGACGCCGATCGCGATCCGCTGATCCACACGGTCCGGGGGGTCGGTTACGTCCTACGCGCGCCACGACCCGGCGATACCAGTGACTAATACCGCTAACTCCCGATGGTCTGCGTTGCCGCTGAGCACGCGACTTGTCGTTGGCTTGCTGGCTGTGGTTTCGTCCGCGCTCATCGTCGTTGGCTTGGCAACCTTTCTCGCACTTCGCGCGTGGATGATCGAACAGGTCGATAACAGTCTCATGCAGCCGAAGGCGCACATGTATGCGGACGCAGGTGACCCACATCGAATCAATGAAACGATTCAGGGCTGGTCATCGGCTGGCGCCACCATTTACATCGTTCGACCCGACGGCAAGGCCGTTCCGCTCAAGCCAGGCCTTGGCGCCGAGGATGAGCAGCCTCTGTCCATGTCTGATGCCGCAGCACTACGTTCAGTGCCCACCAATCCAACCGCTCGACCGGTCGGATTGACCCTGTCGGATCTCGGCCATGGCCAGGCGGTGGCCGTGGGGTATCCCGACTCGGTGCTCGGTCAAATTTCGGTTGTTGCGGCCATGCCTCTTTCTCGCGTCAATGCGTTGGCCGGCCGTCTGCTTTTCGTGGAAATCATCACTATTGGGCTAGCACTCCTACTGAGCGGCCTGCTGAGTTGGTGGTTCATTCGCCGCTCCTTTAAGCCCTTGCAAGAAGTCGCCGAAACTGCCAGTGAAGTGGCACAGCTTCCCTTGGGCCGGGGCGATGTCGTGATCCCAGCTCGCGTGGCCAATCCCATTCCCACGACTGAGGTCGGACAGGTTGGCCTAGCCGTCAATGCCATGCTCGACCACGTCGAAGAGTCACTTCAAACGCGCGCAGAAACAGAGGATCGGCTGCGCCAGTTCGTCTCCGACGCCGGTCACGAATTGCGCACTCCGCTGGCAGCTGTTCGAGGTTATTCAGAGTTGCTGCGCCGCGGAGTCGCTCAGGATCCGGAGGCCGCCAAACTGGCCGCAAGCCGGATCGAGGGGGCGGCAAGTCGCATGGGCATGCTCGTCGAAGATCTCTTGCTCTTGGCATCCCTCGACGAAGAACGTCCGCTGGCAAAGAATCCGATTGATGTGCGCACCATCATTGATGACACTCGAGTCGAGGCTGTGACCACCGGACCAGAACACGCGTGGATTGTCGAAGACGCGGCCAAGGGCGAAGTATTCGTCGAAGGTGATGCATTACGCCTACACCAAGCGCTTAGTAATCTTTATGTCAACGCACGCAACTACACCCCAGCTGGCACGACGATCACAACGACGCTGTCGGTGGTCGATAACACCGCCATCATCGAGGTACGTGACGACGGACCAGGATTCCCCGCCGATCTTCTCCCCCGAGCGACGGAACGATTTGCCCGTGGCGATGCCAGCCGTGCTCGCACCACTGGCGGAACGGGCCTCGGCTTGGCGATCGTTAAGGGGATCGTGGAAGCCCACAACGGCACGATCGACCTGGCCAACGGTGCGGCCGGTACGGGAATCGGAGCGGTCGTTCGCGTTCAGATTCCGATGCTTGAAATCGACGAGACGTGGGATGACGACTTCGACGAAACCTCCGTGGATGATCGGTTCGACGGGCAGACATTTCATGTCCAACCCTCGCCGTATCCCGGTGGGACATCGGTGTTAGCTGGCGAGTCATCCACGTCTCCGTCCACTGGCGCGGCAACGTCAACTGCGCAGTAGCGACTCCCTGGCAATGGCGATCACTGCGTTTCAGGCCGCTGCACGATGGGTCGTTCTATAGCGGGCAATGACTGCTCCGCATCGACCTCAATCAGAATCCAAACTCGACGCTTACCTATCAATCGAAGGGGCCATCGGGCCGGCCACATCATCGCGAAGTGCCGGCCGTACTTTTGCTTATGAGCCTGGACGCCAGGCTTGAACTCGGACGAATCCAAGACTTTGGCTCTGCCCGCTACATATTCTTCGCCCTCGGCTACGCTGCCCGGGCCATCGCAGACCGCCATAGCGACCACAGGGTTTTTGCGTACCCTGGCGACCTTGTAACTGTCGGCAAATGTCGAAACGAAGAGCTGATCGCGTGAACCGCTCACCCACACCGGGGTATGCGCGGCTGTCCCATCAGCTCGAAAACTCACAAGATCAAGGAATGGCTCGTCAGCGAACCGTTGCGTCAGAATTCGACGCTTCTCAACCGTCACCTCACTACTCTGACACGAGTTCAATCCCCTTCACGACGTCTTTTGTGAACGAGTTGCACGTAGGGTTGACCCATGGCCACTGACGCGACCGGCGAGACCGCACCAACGATCGACAAGAAGAAATCCATCATCGCGGGCCTCCTCGGCCTAGCGGTACTGGTGCTCATCTTCTGGAAAGTGATTCCACAGATTGGGTCCTACAGCGAAGCCCTGACTGCACTCAAGGGCATGACGGGTGTTTCCATCGCCCTGA